>JBEGVI010000166.1:0-38213 GCA_041178485.1 Bacteroidota bacterium
CCGCATCCATAATTTCCGCTTCAAATCGATCAGAAGCACTTTGCAGTAATTCGGCAGCTTCTAGGTCAAACCCGACTTTCATGTGTACAGGTCCATGAGTGCGCCGAAAAACCAATGTCTGATTGACAGATGGGCACGTGAGCGAGGCTTCATCCACGATCTTTTTCAACTCGATCGATTTGTTTCCTCTGTACCCACCGTCCGAGGTGATGACCAGCTTGCACCCTGCATCCTGGATTCTGGCGGCAACGGCTGAAGAGGAGAATCCCGCAAAAACCACTGAATGAATTGCGCCTATTCTGGCGCAGGCCAACACAGAAATTGCCAGTTCAGGGATCATTGGAAGATAAATACATATCCGGTCACCTTTTTGGATGCCCATTTTTTTAAGGACATTAGCCATTTTATTGACCCGACAGAACAGTTCATTGTATGTAATGTGTTGGGAATCTTCATTCGGATCGTTCGGTTCAAAAAGAAGGGCCGTTTTATCGCCTTTTTCGGTAAGGTGTCGGTCAATGGCATTCGTGGTAATGTTAAGTTTGCCTCCTTCGAACCAACGAAATCGGGCTTCGGTCATGTTGAAGTCGAGCGTTGACTTCCAGGGGGTGTGCCAGATGTAATTGGAAGCGATGTCGTCCCAAAACGCTTCGGGAGTTTCGATCGATTTTTTGTAAGTATCGTGCAATTCTTCGAAATGAGATAATTTGAAATTCATTGTTTAAACATTAAGATTCAAAGTTTAAAAATAAATCGGAACGGCTGTGAGTTTTCCGTTGCTTAATTTGAGAGCTGGAAAAGGCAGTTTGAGCCAATTGAATTGTTTCAGAACTTTTTTCCAGAATGGTTTCTTCACCGGTATTCTGCTAAAATCCAGGTCCATGGAAAAGAGCCATTCACGGTGGGCTGAGTAAACAGTGCCGTCTGTGTGAGTATAGGTGTCCATATCTCCTTTCAATTTTGCATCAGCACTGTATCCTATGGAAAAACAAATCCATTTCGGAAAGGATGATTCTCGGCTCGGTAAAAATGGATGTAGACTCAGCCAGTACGTTTGCCCATTGTAATCTTTGAGGAGGCGCTCGCCGAAAGAAGTTCCGAGTATTTCAGGTCTTAGTTTTGCATAGGGGCTCTGAAAATAGGAGAATTTTGGAAGAATCCACTGTTCACCCAGCAACAGTTCCTGAGTTGTAAAAAGGCTCGTTCCAAGAACATTGTAGCCAAAATCATGTATGGAAAACCCCCAGTTTTTGCTCAATCCGTCGAAGAGCTCTAATGTTGTTTGATAGCCAACAGAAATTCCGGAGGCGATCCATGCAGCGCGGGATGGCTTAATTCCGCTCCATGTAAATATGTCGTTTGTAAGTCGTGAAATCTGATAAGAAGTGTAAAAGTGTCCCGCTTTATCCATCTGAAGCCAGAAGTTTCCGTCATTAAAAAAATGAAACCGGGAGAGTTCCTCTTTTGAATACCACACCCCCCAAAGGGTTCCCATGCTACCTGCCCAGGCAAGGCCAATTCCAGTTCCTGCGACTATTTTTCGGGCTTTCACGGAGTCAACCGGAATGCTGTCAGGTGCCGATCTCAGAATACCTGAAATCAGGAGGACAACAAAAAAGATCCTTCGTTGAAGCATTACTCCGAAATTAAGCACAATGTCTGTTCCTTCGACAAGAAAAAATAAATTGCCAATGTTTTCGTTGAAGGATTAAATCGTATTTTCGGTTTATTCTTCACGAAATTTATACTATCGCCATGAACAAGATCAGAAAAGATTGGAATGACATCAAAATAAACGACAGCTGGGCAATCTTCAAGATCATGTCAGAGTTTGTCGAAGGGTATGAGCGCATGGCGAAGATTGGTCCGTGTATAAGTGTATTTGGTTCCGCCCGCACAAAACCAGACAATAAATATTATCAGATCGGTGTCGAGGTGTCTGAGTTGCTTGCTGAGGCAGGTTATGGTGTAATTACAGGTGGAGGTCCGGGAATCATGGAAGCGGGCAACAAGGGAGCGCAGCAGGGTGGAGGAAAATCTGTGGGTTTGAACATCGATCTTCCGTTTGAACAAAACCACAATCCTTTTATAGATCCTGAACACAATTTGGAGTTTGATTACTTTTTCGTTCGTAAAGTAATGTTTGTAAAATATGCCCAGGGATTTGTCGTACTCCCGGGTGGTTTTGGTACCATGGACGAGCTTTTCGAAGCCTTGACCCTCATTCAAACCAAAAAAATCTCTCACCGTCCGGTGGTTCTTGTTGGACGGGATTATTGGAAAGGATTGGTGGACTGGATCAGCGGCAGCATGTTAAACAGTGAACACAACATATCTGCAGGGGACATGAATTTGTTTACTACAGTGGATACTGCGCAAGAGGCCTTTCAATTCATAGATGATTTTTACAAGTCTCATGAGTTGTCCCCAAACTTTTAATACCGGGTCATTTAAAACGGCTTATTTTCTATATTTGCGAAACATTACTTGAGGGATGGAATGGTTCAATAAAATCAAGATGTTCGTTTGGAGCAAACATTTTCTGAAGCACTTCGGATTGGTTGTTCTTGCGTACTTATTGATAGTTTTAATTACTGTTTTTTACCTTGACGCATACACCAATCATGGTGAACGTATTGAAGTTCCGAATTTTGTGGGGAACAATGTGAACGCTGTGAAAAGTCAGATTGAGGAACTCGGATTGCAGTATGAAGTGCTCGATTCTGTCTACGCTCCCGATAAACCGGAGGGAACGATCCTTGAACAGAATCCCGAACCAACAGCTGCCTCAATGGTAGGGGTGAAGGAAGGTAGGATCATCCGGTTTACCGTTTCGAAGAAAACAAATCTCGTTGAAATGCCAAGTTTGGTTGACAAATCCGAACGTTTTGCAAAAAGTATTCTTGAAAACAGAGGATTGAAATACCGCATCGAATACAGGCCAACGAACGAAGCAGACAATGCCGTTCTCGAACAACGTTACAAGGGGCGTGTTGTTAAAGAGGGTGAAAATGTTCCGGTAGGTTCTACAATTTTGTTAGTTGTTGGCAAGAACGATTCCGGAGTTCCTGTCGAAATTCCAAATTTATATGGGCTTACACTCGCAGAGGCCAGTGCATTGCTGATGCAAGTTGGAGAATTTCAGTTCGTTACGGTTTGTCCGGATTGTATCACCTCTGAAGATTCGCTTGCAGCGCGTATTGAGTCTCAAACACCGGAATTCCTTGAAGGCATAACTATTCCTTCGAAGTCAACGATTACGGTATACGCAACCAAAGAATTCAGCGGACTTCAAGAGTAACGCGCTATAAGGAATGAGAATACTTGCCCTTTTAAGTCTGTTTTTTTTGCTTCACGTCAATGTTCTGGCTCAGGGTGAAGAGGTAGGTCCCCTGACACGGAACACTGATATTCTTGTAAATAAAAAGATTTCAGTGAAATCCGGCAATCAAACTTTCGACAGTACCTTCATTTATGTATCTGATACACTTCAGCTTCCTCTGTTTGATGAGTTCACCGTCAATCATTTTCAGGAATATTCAAATGATTATTCAGCCGCAGGAGTAACTTCAGATAAAAAATACCGGATTCTGGATAACGTGACCTTACAGCCTGTGGATAATCAGTTAAGATTGACCGGGCAGGCTACTTTTCGACGCACGTATGACTTGGTATCCTCTACATTTATTGATGAAACGTTTTCTTCCACTTCTTATCAGGTAGGTGAACTTACATCCTATCCGGTAGTGTATGCGACTACAGAACTTTTTCCGCCTTATTACATCTACGATACGATTGGTGCCCCGGATGTTTCTGACACCGTATGGATCACAGATCCTGAATTTTACCAGGATTCTGCGACACAGTTCTTCATGCCGTTGTCGGATCCAAATGCATTTTGGCTTGAACAACGTGCGTATCACAACTATCGTTTTGCTGTAAATCCCAGGTCCTTGGGCGTGGTAACTTTCGACGGATTGGATGCAGATGGATATCCCTATGCCATTGGAACGAGCAGTACGAGTTGGGCCGATGTACTTACCTCCAAACCATTGGATCTTTCACCGTATAATGCCGGAGATTCGGTATATTTTAGTTTTCTTTATCAGGCTGAAGGTCTGGGAGATGTTCCCGAGCCATCTGATTCCTTGATCCTTGAGTTTTATGCGAAGGATCTGGACCAATGGTTTCGTGTATGGGGTGATTCCGGTCAAGTGACAAGTGAGTTTAAGGTAGGGCATATTCGCCTGAGCGAGGCAAAGTACTTTAAAAAAGGATTTCAATTCCGCTTCAGAAATTATGGTGCGTTGTCAGGGAGTCTGGACCATTTCCATTTGGATTACGTGCATCTTCGGACCTTATCAGGCTATCAGGATACCCTTTTCAAAGATTTTGCATTCTCATACCCGGTTGGAAGTCTTCTCAAAACATACACTTCAGTTCCCTGGGATCATTTCAAAAACAACGCTGCCGGTAAGATGAATGACCAGCTGGAAATCACTGTTCATAATGGAAGTAACCTCACTGAAAATAACCAGAATGGATCAGTTCAGGTGTCTTATTCAGGTGTGCCGGAGGGCAACTTTACACTGACCGCTCAAACGTTGTCCGGAGGCAATATCAATTATGGCCCGAGGACTACCTATACTTCATATCACGATTTATCAGGTGGGTATATATTTGATGTAACCAAACCTGGACTGCAGCAGGAGTTTGACATTTTAGCATCTGCCTCTGCTCAATTTCCGAATTTAGCAATTAATGACGTTTCAGAGAATTCTCAGGTGTTTTCCAACTATTACAGCTACGATGACGGCACCGCGGAGGCGGCATATGGACCTACGGGTTCTCAGGCCAGACTTGCAATGAAATACGCTGCTTATGAAGAAGATTCGCTGCTTGGTTTGAAGATACATTTTGTGCCTTCCGTAAACGACGTCAGCGGAAACCTTTTTCTGATTACTGTGTGGAGTAGTAATGGTGGATTACCCGGTTCAGTTTTGTATGAAGATGATGTCTTTTTTCCCCGTAACCCTGTGTATTCGAATGACCGAAATGGGTTCGTAAATTATTACTTTAAAGATACGCTTAAGGTAGCCGTCGGGACTGAATTTTTTGTTGGATGGCGACAATTTGATCCAGAGCGTCTGAATGTTGGACTCGACAGAAATCTGGATAATTCAGACAAAACATACTACAGCGTAGACAACGGGATATCCTGGAATCAGTCCCTTCTGCCCGGTTCGGTGATGGTCAGACCAATATTTTCAACCTCATTAGATCCAACTCTTGACATTCCGGAAGACCGTCGAGAGGCCAGGCTGGAGATTTTTCCTAACCCTTCGAATGACATCGTAACAATTCGTGGTTTTGAAGGAAAGTTCTCTGGTGCTCAATTGTATAGTTTGACGGGGTCCTTGATATTGAAGCTTGAGGAAAGTGTGTTTTCCGTATCCGGAATTCATCCCGGTATGTACATTTTGAAAATGACCGGCTCCTCTCAAATTCATCGCCTGATCATCAAATGACACCCGAAATCCACGATGACTCCGAACATGAGGAGGAAGAGCTTTATGAACATTACCGGTTTAAAGCGGATCCCGGTCAAGAAATCATTCGAATAGATAAATTTCTCTTAGACAGACTTCCCAATACTTCCAGAAATAAGATTCAGGTTGCAGCAAAAAACGGGAACGTTGTTGTAAACGAACAAAAAGTCAAACAGAATTACAAGGTTAAACCCGGAGATGTTGTTTCCATTGTTTTGCCTTACCCTGTGCGCGAGTTGGAACTCATTCCTCAAAACATTCCGTTGGATATAGTGTACGAAGATGACTCGCTCATTGTCATTAATAAACCTTCAGACATGGTCGTTCATCCCGGCTATGGAAATTATTCGGGGACACTAGTCAATGCCCTGGTATATCATTTCCAAAATCTTCCACAGCGGATGTCTGAGTATTACGGAAGGCCGGGATTGGTACACCGCATAGACAAACATACCACAGGATTATTGGTTGTCGCAAAAACGGAGACCGCTTTAACAGATCTTGCCGGTCAATTCTATGATCGGACAACAGAGCGTTTATATCAAGCGCTTGTGTGGGGGGATTTATCCACCGACGGCACTGTAACCGGTAACCTGGGCAGGTCGCTGACGAACAGAAAGCAAATGGTGGTTTTTGAAGATGGTTTGCATGGCAAACACGCAGTGACGCATTACAAAATTCTTAAACGATACGGACTTGTGACACTCATCGAATGCAAACTTGAAACCGGACGTACCCATCAGATCCGTGCGCATTTAAAACACATCGGACATCCCTTATTCCATGATCTGGAATATGGCGGAGATAAGATTGTTAAAGGAACCAAGAGCGCATCCTATACCCGGTTTATTGAGAATTGTTTTTCACTCATCCACGGTCAGGCGTTACATGCTAAAACACTTGGCTTCAAGCATCCGGAATCGGGAAAAAACATGCGTTTTGACTCTGAACTGCCTGATGGATTCAAACAACTTCTTGAAAAATGGGACCGGTATGTTGCAGAATAAATTTCCTTGAGAAAAAATCGCGATTTATTAAATAATTGCTGATAATCATTAACTTTAGGGCCTTGATGATTTTAGATGTCATCACTTAATTTGTAATTTAATTCTTTAAGTGTCAAGATGAACCACAAATTGCTTTTGCTTTGCATCCTAGTCGGATCTACATTTTTCACCTTTGGACAGAACAAATACGTTGCTGAGGCTGAATTGTATTTTAACAGTGAGAAATACTGTGAAGGTGCTGAAAAATGCAGCATAGCCTATACAAAATTGAGTAGTAAAGGAAATCAGGCTAAAAAATTAAAAGGTGAAATGGCCTACAAGACGGCCGAATGTTATCGATTAACAGACCGTTTTAAAGAGGCGAATGAATGGTATGAAAGAACTTTCCTTCTCGATTACCAACAAGTGAAACCTGAAGTGTATTACTACAACGGAGAGATGCTTCGTATGATGGGTGACTTTGAAAAAGCTCAAAAAAATTATGAAGATTACAAGCGTTTGGTCCCGTCAGATGTGAGAGCGGAAGTAGGTATTCAATCTTGCAAGGACAGTAAATCTTTTATTGCTAATAAAACAAGACACATTGTCGTCAATCAGTCCGCTATCAACCGAAAAGAGTTTGACATGGCTCCAATGTTTGGTGATGGCAAGGAGTCTCAATTGTATTTCGGTTCGAGCCGCGCGGGTAGCACAGGAAACAGCATTGATCCTATTTCTTGTGAGAATTATATGGATATCTGGGTTTCTGATATGGACAAAAAAGGCAATTGGGGTGAGCCGCGCCTTGCAGATGCATCTGGTCGCATAAATACAGAAGCTCATGAAGGTACAGTTTGTTTTGATGGCAGAGGAAAAACAATGTTTTTTACGCGTTGTCCGAACATGAAGAAACAGAATTTAGGTTGCGACATCTGGATGTCGGTTTCAGAAGGTAAAGGAGAGTGGGGAGATCCTATAAAGTTGAATCTTAAAAACGGTGTAGACTCTATTACTGTGGGTCATCCGTGTGTCTCTGATGACGGTAAATTCTTGGTATTTGTCTCTGATATGCCTGGTGGACTTGGAGGAAGAGATCTTTGGTGGTCTAGTTTCGACAAAAAAAACAATGCGTGGTCAGCGCCTAAGAATCTTGGTCCTGAAGTGAACACCCCCGGGAATGAATTGTTCCCGTCATTTGGTAAAGACGGCAGCCTGTATTTTGCAACAGATGGTTTGCCCGGACTGGGAGGTTTGGATATCTTCAGAGCTGCTAAGGCTGGTGAAGATATGAAATGGGAAAATCCAAAAAATTTGGGGTATCCGATCAATTCAGAAAACAATGATTATAGTTTGTACGAAGTATCGCCGAAGAAAGGATACTTTACCTCTGAGCGCAAAGATCCGAATGGAAAATACAATCCGGATATCTACATGTATGAACTTCCTCCAAATCTTTATGATCTAAAAGTCATTGTGAGTGAACTAGGAAATAAAGCAGTGAAGATTGAGGGTGTCAAGGTTGTGGTTAAGGCAAGTGACGGTGCTACTTGGGAGGGCAAAACCAACAAGGGTGGATCCGTATTTTGGGATAAAAAACCAACCACAGACCGTTATGTGAACGAGGAACTCTCTTATACCATCACCATTTCAAAAGATGGATATCATGAAGACAAGAAAGGTTCACAATTTACAACAGTAGGCATCAATTATGATCAAAGTTTTGTGATTGAAATGGCATTGTTGCCTAAGAAGCCGATTCGTCTTCCTGAAGTTCGTTATCCATTCGATCAATGGTCCTTGCTTTCTGATTCTACGATCAACTCGCCGGACTCGTTGTTGTTTGTTTACAACTTGTTGCAGGAATACCCGGGAATGGTGCTTGAATTGAGTTCACATACCGACTCCAGAGGTAAGAACGACGCAAACCAAAGACTTTCTGAAAACCGTGCCCGTGCGTGTTACAAATACCTGGTAGAGCAAAAGGGAGTGGATCCAAGAAGAATTGTCCCTGTTGGTAAAGGAGAATTGGAACCAAGAACTGTGTACAAAAAAGGAGAGGAATATTTTGCTTCTCAGCCAAGTGATATGACCGGTGTTGAAACGGTAATTCTCAAAGAAGAATACATCAACCAGTTTAAGAAAAGCAATCCTAAATTATTTGAAACACTTCACCAGTTGAATCGACGAACTGAAGGACGTGTAATTACACTTGAATTTGATCCGGCTACAGCAGCCGCAGCAAATCCGGAATTATTGAAATACGTAAAGTATAAATAACAAGGCATTATTTTTTCGAGGAGCGCTGGGAAACCAGCGCTTTTTTTTGTAATTTAAAGTAATGAGAGAGACTCAACTTCATTACTTATGGGAACGAATGTTGTTGCCGTCAAAGAACCTTCATACTACTTGCAATGAAAAAGTTCACATTCTTTCCAGAGGAGTTTACAATTCAAATTCAGGTGGCCCGGATTTTGAAGAAGCCAGGTTGAAAATTGGTGACATTGAGTGGGTTGGTTCGGTTGAAATTCATGTTAAATCGAGCGATTGGCTGAAGCACGGTCACAGTGCAGATCCTCTTTATAAAAATGTAATTCTGCATGTTGTATTTACGCATGATCTCCCCGAAGACCACGAGGTCTCGTCTATTCCCACCATTCGAGTTTCAGAATACGTTTCAGAAAAATTCATTGCCTTGCTGGGTGATAAACCTGTTTTTTCAAAAGAGATTTTATGCAAGCATTCCTTGAAATTTGTTTCACCAATTGAATTGGAATTTTTCAAAGAAGAACTACTTTTTAGCCGACTTTTGCTTAAAACATCAAGATTTTCAGAATGGAACTCACCTCACGAAGTGTTGTATACATTGATATGCGAGGCATTTGGTAGAAAAGTGAATAAATTACCTTTTCAGGAAATTCACAGAAAAGTAAGCTATGATGAGTTGAGGGTGTTGTCGTCTGCCGAGCGGTTTTTAAAAATCCGGGAACAAGCCGATGCTGAAAATAAATTAATCGGTGCAATCTGGAAGAGAAAAGGGCACTATCCCAAAGGATTTCCATTTATCCGAATTGTTCAGTTTTCAGCGTTCATATCCGATTACGATTTTAATTATCACTATGTTTTCCTTTCTCCTGAGGACATCTATACGTATCTCATTCAGATGTTTCGACGAAAATCGATGTTCCTTTTAAAATTAGGTTTATCTCCACTTTCCAGGGAATTTGCAGATAATATCATCGTCAATGCGTTTGTGCCTTTTATTTTTTGGTTTGGCCAAAAGAAGGAATCAGAGGATATGGTAGATAAGGCCTTCGAAGTGCTTCGTTTGGTTCGTCCGGAGAAAAACTCAATAGTACGTTCATGGAAGAAAACACCCGTAAAGATTGTCAATGCGTTCGATACACAAGCATATCTCACGATTTATAACGAATATTGTAAATTAAAACGGTGCAGTGAATGTCGCATCGGATGCAATATATTGGGTAAATGAGATTCATACAGAAAATAGCCTTTTTCTTTGAAATGCGCTCGTTTGGGGTGTGTTCCTGGTGGGCAACTAAGCTGGGAATTGATATTTCGAAGGTGCGTCTTGGGTTTATTTATGCTTCGTGCATTGCACTCGGTTCTCCGTTGATACTCTATTTGGCTATGGCTTGGATATTAGAACATAAGCATTACTTTAAGTTTCAACGCCGACGACGAACAACCATTTGGGAACTTTAAGTTATGTGGAGAAATTTTAAAATATTTCGGAAGATCTATTTTTTCCTTTTTCTGATGCTTCTGGTGATTAGCCTTGGAACTTTCGGATATATGCTTATCGAAGGGTGGAAGATGTTCGATGCATTTTACATGACCATCATTACCATGTCCACTGTTGGATTTGGAGAGGTTCATCCGCTTTCTGATGAGGGAAGATTGTTTACTGCATTTTTGTTAATCACATGCTTTGGTATCTTTGCATATACCATTTCATCTCTGACGAATTACATCGTAGGCGGAGAATACAGGGCGAATTTGCGTACATCTAAATTAATGCGAGTGATGAAAACGATGGAAGACCATATAATTATTTGCGGTTTTGGAAGAGTTGGAAAACAGGTCGCTCAAGATCTGGAACTGTACAACCTTCCGTATGTGGTTGTGGAAAATGATCCGGAAATTATAAAGGAATTCGAAAGTCAAGGTCAAAAATTATTTGTTCAGGGGGATGCCACAAAGGATGGAATCCTCGATCGTGCCAATTTAATGAAAGCGAAGGGAGTAGTGACTTGTCTTCCAAAAGACGCGGACAATGTGTATGTTGTTTTGGCAGCACGTGAAGGAAATTCGGGATTGAATATCGTTGCAAGGGCTACACAAACAGCTGCTTTATCCAAACTCAAACTGGCAGGAGCAGATCATGTGATTATGCCGGATTCGATTGGCGGTTCACACATGGCGGCTTTGATAAGTAATCCGGATGTCATCGAATTTATGGATGCCATAAAAGTTCAAGGTTTCTCAGGGGTTAATATTGAATCTATAAAATTCAATGAATTGCCTGCAGAATTTCAAAATAAGACGATCGGACAACTCGAGGCAAAAAGGATTACTGGTGTAACCATTGTTGGATTTAAAACTCCTGAAGGGCAATATATTATAAATCCTGATTTTGAAACTGAAGTTGTTCCGAATTCTACCCTTTTTGTGTTGGGTTCAGCGGAGCAGATTCAGAAGTTAAATTCTCTTTTTGGTATCACACATTGATATGCGGATTCTGATAACTGGTTCGAACGGATTATTAGGGCAAAAAATAGTTGCTCAATGCATTAAAAACAACCATATTTTTCTCGCAACATCCAAGGGTGTTAACAGAAATTCGGATTGTCCCGAGAAGTATTTTAAAGAGTTGGATATTTGCGATCAGTTGGCAATAGACATAGTTTTTGACGTATTCCTGCCTACGCATGTAATTCATACGGCTGCGCTGACAAATGTCGATTACTGCGAGTTAAATTCGGAGGAGTGTGAAGAGGTGAATGTGAAAGCAGTTGAAAAACTTTTTACGGCGTGCAGGAAAGTAAACAGTCATTTTACTTTTTTATCCACTGATTTTGTTTTTGATGGGATGAAAGGCAACTATTCGGAATCGGATGAAGTTGGCCCACTAAGTGTTTATGCCCGATCGAAGGTAAATGCAGAAAAATATCTTTTGAACAGCGCAACTGACGATTGGTCAATTGTGAGGACAATCATTGTGTATGGCTCAGGCATTCAATTGTCACGTTCGAATATTGTACTTTGGGCCAGGGAATCCCTGAGAGAAGGGAAGGAGCTACACATAGTGGATGATCAATTTCGTGCACCCACCTATGCGGATGATTTGGCATGGGCCTGTCTGGAAATTTGCAGAAGAGGAAAAAAAGGGATTTTTCATATTTCAGGACCTGAAACGATGTCTGTTTTTGAAATCGTTAGGCGAATTGCAGACTATTATGGGTATGGGGTTCAAAATCTGTTCTCAAGTAAAAGCTCGACCTTGAATCAACCGGCAAAACGCCCTCCGAAGACCGGTTTTGATCTTTCAAAAGCGAGGAAAGAGCTCGGTTATAAACCACATACACTGGAAGAAACACTTGATTTATTCTGAATTCAATCAAGTCGTTCAAGAATACCATAAAAAATATATCTTTATCATTCATTTTTAAAACAAAAATCAATGGCAGGTAGCGTTTGGAGAAAAAAGCCCATCAGTGCGTTTGAAGCTGATATGAAAAAGAATGATCTCAATAGAATATTGGGCCGTTGGGGATTAACTTCTCTAGGAATTGGAGCAATTATCGGTGGTGGAATTTTCACTCTTACAGGTATTGCTGCTCATGACCATGCCGGACCCGCTTTGGCTCTGGCTTTTGTAATAGCCGGTATTGGTTGTCTGTTTGCCTCATTGTGTTATGCTGAATTTTCTGCAGTATTGCCTGTGGAAGGTTCTGCGTATGCTTATTCCTACGGAACTGTTGGAGAAATTTTCGCATGGATAATTGGTTGGAACTTGATTCTTGAATATATGATGGGAGCCACTACAGTTGCTGTAAGCTGGAGTGGTTATTTTGGAAAATTATTGGATCTCTTGCATGTTCATTTGCCAATTTGGTTGATGATGGATTACTCAACCGCGAAAGCCACTGTTGCGGATGCCATGGGTGTTAGCCAAGTTCAGACGTATTTGGCAAATGTGAATCCTAAGTTGGATGTGAAATTGTTGAGTCAGGCTTTGGTTGAGAAAAAAGATGCTCTTAAAACAATGGGCTTGCACAATAGTAAGGAAGTTGTGAAGCACATACAGTCACAATTGCCAGATATGGCCACAATAAAGAATAGTTTGAAGGGATCAAAAGAAGCTTTTAATTTGATAAAGGAAGCGAAAAGTCCAACAGCATTAATCGACGTTGCAAACGGTTCCAATTCTGCAGAATTGCAAAAACATTATTCAAGTATTAATCTTCCAGGGTTTGCTGTGAATTTACCTGCATTTTTTATTACTTGGTTGGTAACATCTATCTTAGTGAAAGGGATTAAAGAAGCAGCCAAAACAAATAATGTTATCGTTGTATTGAAAGTATTGGTAGTTCTATTTGTAATTATTGCTGGAGCATTCTACATAAACACATCAAATTGGACACCGTTTATTCCGAATGAGTACGTTGACTACAAAGGAGATTCTCATTTTGGTTTCGGTGGAGTTCTGACAGCAGCAACTATCGTCTTTTTTGCTTACATCGGTTTTGACGCTGTATCCACACAAGCTGGAGAAGCAAAGAATCCAAAGAAGGATGTTCCCTTTGCAATCATTGCTTCCCTTGTTATTTGTACTCTGCTGTATATCTTGGTATCATTGGTGTTGACTGGAATGGTTAAATACAGTGAGTTGGATATGCGAGCACCGGTGGCATCGGCTTTTTCTGGTGTTGGTTTAACATGGGCTGTGTATATCATTGTGATAGCAGCAACAGCTGGCTTAATTTCAGTAATGCTTGTAATGATGCTAGGACAAACTCGAATATTCTTGGGAATGGCCAAAGATGGACTCTTGCCTAAGAATATGTTCGGGTTTATTCATCCAAAATTTAAAACTCCATCGAGAAGTACCATTTTGGTAGGAGCTATAATCTCTATTGTTGCCGCAATAACTCCAATTAATAGTGTCTCGGAAATGTGTTCCATGGGAACCTTGCTTGCATTTTCAATGATTTCAATTGCCGTAGTAGTACTTCGAGTTCGTCAGCCATCCTTGGAGCGTCCTTTCAAAACGCCCGCAATATTTATTGTTGGACCTCTGGGAGCAGCATTCAATATAGGACTCATGTACTTTGTTCGACCGGAGACCTGGGTGGCGTTTATTTGTTGGTCTACGCTTGGTGTGATTGTATATTTCCTTTATTCTCGTAAAAACAGCAACCTGAACGACCATGCCTTCGAAGATTCTCTCAGAGGACATGATGCAATCTTGAATACCTCTGAAGAGGCATCAGAAGATGAATAGCCATGCAGGACAATAAATTAGTCCGTTCACTGGGGCTTCTTGATGCCACGCTTTTGGTAGCGGGATCTATGATAGGTTCAGGTATATTTATCGTTACTTCGATAATGGCCAGAGACGTAGGTTCTGCCGGATGGATCCTAACACTCTGGGTCCTTACCGGTTTAATCACGGTCATGGCAGCACTGAGTTATGGTGAACTGGCTGGAATGATGCCAAATGCCGGAGGTCAATACGTTTATATCCAGCGTGCCTATGGGAAAATGATGTCGTTCCTTTATGGGTGGACCGTCTTTACGGTAATACAGACGGGGGTGATTGCAGCCGTAGCAATGGCTTTTTCAAAATATACAGCGGTATTTTTTCCTGCTCTGAATGCAAAATGGCTTTCGTTGGGATCTTTTTCGTTGAATTACGCGCAGGCTTTGGCCATCTTCAGTGTTGTACTTTTGACTTACTTCAATGCCCGGGGCATTCAAAACGGAAAGCGAATTCAGTTCTTTTTTACGTTAGCCAAACTTACAGCCCTGTTTGGGTTGATTGTACTCGGCCTTGCCATAGGACTGGGTTCTGAGGTGTGGGAAGCAAACTTTCAGGATATCTGGACAGCCAAGCAGACTGTCGTCAATACTGAAAATAAAACAATTACAATTCAAACATTGACCGGATTTGCACTTGCTGGAGCATTGGGTGCTACCATTATCAATTCGTTGTTTTCATCGGATGCATGGAACAATGTGACTTTTATCGCCTCAGAAATTAAAGATCCCAAACGCAACATTCCCAGAAGTTTGTTCCTGGGAACATTCATTGTAACAGTCATCTATATTCTCGCAAATGTGGCATATCTGGCACTTCTACCTTTGTCTGGCAATCCGGCTTCTTCTGAAGCTGCCTCACTGGGCATTATGTTTGCCGCGGACGACCGTGTTGGTTCCGGTGCTGCAACAGTACTATTTGGTCCGACTGGAGGATTGATTATGGCAGGGTTGATTATGATCTCTACGTTCGGCTGCAACAATGGGTTGATTCTGGCGGGTTCACGCCTGTTCTATGCAATGTCCAGAGATGGCCTCTTCTTTAAACGTGCCGGAGAGTTAAATGAAAACCATGTTCCGGGCAAAGCCTTGTGGATACAGTGTATTTGGGCGTGCGTTCTTTGTCTCTCAGGAAAATACGGAGATCTTCTGGAGTACAGCACTTTTGCATCGTTGCTGTTTTATATGCTCACGATAGGTGGAATCTTTGTTCTCCGTAAAAAGGAGCCGGAGGTCGAACGACCATACAAGGCTTTTGGTTATCCTGTCATCCCGTTGTTATACATATTGATTACCGCATCAATTTGTGCAGTTTTACTGATCTATAAACCCTGGACAGCAGGCTTGGGGCTGGTCATTGTTCTTTTGGGAATTCCGGTTTATTTTTTCAGTAAAAACAATGAGCGCTGAAGATCCACTCTTTATTTCACGTAGCAATCAACGTGCTTTGTTCATCTTTTTAGCACTATCACTTTGTATCGTTTTTGTTCCCAGAGTGATAGGAATTTTTCAGGCCGATACCGCTTACACTATTCATTCTGAAGAGTACATCGCGCTTTCAAAATCGCAGGAAAGATTTGAAAAACGAACGTATTCGTATTCAAAGAAAAAGAAAAGAGTATTCAAACGACCACCCAAAAAGTTCGATCCGAATGCCTATACGCTTTCAGATTGGATTGCACTGGGGCTTTCAGAAAAACAAGCCGGTGTTGTTTTAAAAATTTGTTCAAGAGGGATATATTCGAACAATCAGCTTAGTAGGATATTTTCTTTGCCCGAGGAGTTGTTTTTGTTGATTAAGGACTCTACTTTTTACCCTGTTCGAAAGGAGTCATTGACAGAATGGAATAAAAAACCTGAGGTCCATTCATTCAAGAAATTAATATTGGTGAATGTGAATAAGGCAACGCAAGAAGAGTTAGAAGAAATTCCGGGTGTCGGGAGCTTCTATGCAAAAAACATTCTGAATTATCGGAATAAACTGGGAGGTTTTGTGCGAAAAGAGCAATTGCTTGAGGTATGGAAAATGGAGCCCCAAAAGTATGAAGACATCGAGCGTTTTATCGAGGTGGATTCAAGAACTATTGTGAGGATCAACATCAATACTGCAGTTGCGGAAGAGTTGAAGCAGCATCCGTATATTTCATGGAAAATTGCCAATTCAATAGTCAAGTTAAGGCAACAAAAAAATCAATATAAAGCACTGGAGGAATTGAAAGAATCTCATCTCATTGATGAGGAACTCTTTGAAAAGTTAAAACCGTATCTAACTTTGTAGTATGACATTGGAAGAAAAACTTAAATCGATTATTCGAGATGTCCCGGATTTCCCGAAAGAAGGAATTATGTTCAAGGACATTTCCACTATTATGCTTGACCCGGCGTTTTCGAACGAGGTATTGTCACACTTGGAAGAAAAATACAGAAACCAAGGCATAGATGCAGTTGCCGGAATCGAAAGCAGAGGATTTTTATTTGGATTTCCTCTGGCAATGCGATTGGGTGTTCCTTTTGTTCTGATACGCAAAAAGGGAAAGTTACCATACAAAAAAATCAGTTACTCCTACAAGTTAGAATATGGCGAGGCGACCATTGAGATGCATACCGATGCTATTGACGTAGGTTCAAAAGTGTTGATTCACGATGATCTTTTGGCAACCGGAGGATCGGCGGAGGCCGCAGCGCACCTCATTCAAAAATGCGGAGGCATGGTGTATGGGTTTAATTTTTTGGTTTCTCTTGATTTTCTGAATGGCGAGGAACGCTTGAAACATATCTCCGACAATATTGTTAATTTAGCACGCTTCAGTTAAAACTTACAACTAAAGTTTACAGTCATGAATTTCGAAATGAATGAAAATCAGCAGATGATTGCGCAGATGGTGCGTGATTTTGCCGAAAAAGAGATCCGTCCAAACATGAAGAAATGGGACGACGACGAGATTTTTCCTGTCGAAACGATGAAAAAAATGGGCGAGTTGGGCTTGCTGGGAATTTACATCCCTGAGTCCTACGGAGGATCAGGATTTGGATATTTCGAATATGCCACTGCACTGATGGAATTAGGCCGCGTCTGTGGTGGGGTGGGATTGAGCGTAGCTGCTCACAATTCACTCTGCACGGGACATATTTACTACCATGGTTCTGAAGAACAAAAGAAAAAATACCTCCCAAAACTTGCCTCGGGTGAATGGATTGGAGCTTGGGGTTTGACAGAACCAAATACCGGTTCCGATGCCATGCGTATGAAAACAACAGCGGTAAAGGACGGAGAGTATTGGGTGATCAACGGGGCGAAGAACTGGATTACACACGGTTTATCGGGAGATGTGGCTGTGGTATTGGTTCGTACAGGTGAACTTTTGGACAGCAATGGTATCACGGCATTTATTGTAGAAAAAGGAACACCTGGTTTCTCAGCTGTGAAAATCAAGGAAAAGTTTGGTGTTCGTGCCAGTGAAACAGCTGAATTGATTTTTGACAATGTCCGTCTGCATGAAAGTCAGGTTATCGGGGAAGTTGGGCAGGGTTTCAAGCAGGCCATGCAAATACTCGACGGAGGCAGAATTTCTATAGCTGCATTAAGTTGTGGTGTTGCACGTGGAGCTTATGAATCTGCAGTGAAATACTCTAAAGAGCGTGAACAGTTCGGTCAATCAATTTCTAATTTTCAGGCAATCTCGTTCAAGCTTGCAGACATGGCCACTCAGGTAGAGGCAGCTGAATTATTAACCTTTCAAGCAGCGTATAGAAAAAATGAAAAACTTTCCGTAACCAAGGAAGGGGCCTATGCCAAATACTATGCGAGTGAAATAGCCGTGAAATGTGGAAATGAAGCGATGCAAATCATGGGAGGGTATGGTTACACCAAAGAATATCCTGCTGAAAAATTCCTGCGGGATGCAAGGTTAATGACAATAGGTGAAGGTACTTCGGAGATACAAAAATTGGTGATCTCAAGAGAAATTTTAAAATAAGGGTTGTTTTGAATAAATATTGATTTATATTTGCAGCCCATTTGAATTTATTTAATATTTCAGTATATGTTGATTATTCCGGTAAAAGAAGGCGAAAACATCGAAAGAGCATTGAAGAAGTACAAGAAAAAGTACGACAAGACCAATGTTATGAAAGAGCTTCGCAGCCGCAAGGAGTTTGAAAAACCTTCCGTCACAAAACGTCAGGAAAAAATTAAAGCAGCGTACGTTCAGAAACTGCGTTCTACAGAAATGTAAGTAACATTTTAAGCATAATTACGTTAAGGAGCCTATGGCTCCTTTTTTTTTAATACAGGATTTCTCTGCCTATCTGAAAATTGAAAAAAGATTTTCTGCGCATACAATTCTCGCTTACGAGAAAGATTTAGAACAATTCACTCAATTTACAGAGCTGACTTCTATGGCCCAGCTGAAGACATTGAGGAGCACCTCTGTCAGGGCATGGATTGTCGAATTAATGGATCAGAAAATATCGCCGAGATCTATTAACCGCAAACTTTCGTCGCTAAGAAGTTTTTTTAAATGGTTAAAGAAAAATGGGTGGGTGTCTGACAATCCTTTAGCAAAGATTTCCGCGCCAAAATCGTCCAAGCGTCTTCCTCAATTTGCCAAGGAATCTGAACTAAAGGAGCATGATTCATATTTCGCTGATGATTTTGAGGGAAGAAGAGATCTTCTCATGATCGAGGTGTTTTATCAGACTGGCATTCGACTCTCTGAGCTTATTCATCTTAAGGTAAATGATGTGAATGATCAAAGTATTCGAGTATTGGGTAAACGTAATAAGGAGCGTCTGGTGCCAATTTCAAATTCACTTCACATATTGTTCAGTCAGTATTTTTATCTTAGAAATCAACAAAATTTAAAGAGTGAATATGTATTTATACTGAATAACGAAAAGAAACTTTATCCAAAATTTGTCTATCGAAAGATAAATCAGTATCTTAGTTCAGTAACGAGTTTGGATAAATGTAGTCCGCACGTGTTGAGGCATACGTTCGCCACCCATATGTTAAACAATGGGGCCGGACTGGAAACGTTAAAAGATCTTCTGGGTCACGCGAATCTGTCTGCAACACAGGTGTACACCCACAATTCCTTTGCTCAGTTGAACGCAATTTATTCACAGGCTCATCCTCGGGGCCATTAATTAGAAGGTATTATGAAAATCAATGTCAACGCCGTTCACTTTACTGCAGATCAGAAACTGGTTAATTTCATTACGGAAAAAGTAAATAAACTCGAATTGTTCTATGACCACATCATTGGAGTGGAGGTGTTCCTTCGCCTCGATAAGCAGCATGCCCATGACAATAAAATTACAGAGGTGAAAATTCACATACCGGGAAAAGAGCTTTTTGCCAAGAAACAATGCAGTTCTTTCGAGGAAGCTACAGACTTAGCTGTTGAAGCCCTCAGAAAACAGGTTGCCAAACACAAGGAGAAAATGGCTTGATGGATTTGCGATTTTTCGGGAAAGGAGGTTTAGGCCTCCTTTTTTATTTTTTTTCATAAAGAACTTGCTCGAAAAGATTTCTTTAGTAAATTTGCAGTCCCAAATCAAAAGATTAGGGGTAAAGTTCTTTTAATTATTGAACATTTTTTACCAACGCCGATGTAGCTCAGTTGGCCAGAGCAGCTGATTTGTAATCAGCTGGTCGGGGGTTCGAATCCCTCCATCGGCTCATAATGTTGGGGAGATACTCAAGCGGCCAACGAGGACAGACTGTAAATCTGTTGGTTTTCACCTTCGCAGGTTCGAATCCTGCTCTCCCCACAGTGAATTAATTTTTTAAGCGGGAGTAGCTCAGTTGGTAGAGCGTCAGCCTTCCAAGCTGAGGGTCGCGAGTTCGAATCTCGTCTCCCGCTCAATTTTATTAGCCGGTGTAGCTCAGGGGTAGAGCGCTTCCTTGGTAAGGAAGAGGTCACGAGTTCAAATCTCGTCATTGGCTCATGAAAAAAGATGTTTCACCCAGAAGAGGGTGAAATTTTGTGTATACAAAAGTTTGTTTATTTATTAACTCGTAACAAATAGAACAATGGCTAAGGAAAATTTTGACCGTTCCAAACCACACGTGAACATCGGGACTATTGGTCACGTTGACCACGGTAAAACAACGCTTACTGCGGCAATCTCAAGTGTATTGGCTTCTAAAGGTCTTGCACAAGTACGTGATTTCTCTTCAATTGACAATGCTCCTGAAGAGAAAGAACGTGGTATTACAATTAACACGTCTCACATCGAGTACGAAACTGCTAACCGTCACTATGCACACGTTGACTGTCCAGGTCACGCGGATTATGTAAAGAACATGGTTACAGGTGCCGCTCAGATGGATGGTGCTATCCTTGTTGTAGCTGCAACAGATGGACCAATGCCACAAACGCGTGAGCACATTCTTCTTGGACGTCAGGTAGGTGTTCCTCGTCTTGTTGTGTTCATGAACAAAGTGGACATGGTTGACGATCCAGAACTTCTTGAGCTTGTTGAAATGGAAGTACGTGAATTGCTTTCATTCTATCAGTATGATGGTGACAATGCTCCAGTTATCCAAGGTTCAGCTCTTGGTGCTTTGAATGGTGAGCCGAAATGGGTTGCTACAGTTGAAGAATTGATGGATGCAGTTGATACATACATCGAACTTCCTCCGCGTGATGTTGATAAGGCGTTTCTTATGCCAGTTGAAGATGTTTTCACGATTACTGGTCGTGGAACGGTAGCAACCGGTCGTATTGAGACAGGTGTAATCAACTCAGGAGATCCTGTTGAAATTTTGGGTATGGGTGAAACGAAACTTACTTCTACTGTTACAGGAGTTGAGATGTTCCGCAAGATCCTTGACAGAGGTGAAGCAGGTGACAACGTAGGTCTTCTTCTTCGTGGTATTGAGAAAACTCAAATCAAACGAGGAATGGTAATTTGTAAGCCAGGTTCGACTACTCCTCACACTGAATTCAAAGCTGAGATCTATGTTTTGAAGAAAGAAGAAGGTGGACGTCACACTCCATTCCACAACAAGTACCGTCCACAGTTCTACTTCCGTACTACGGACGTAACTGGTGAGATTTTCTTGACAGATGGTCGTGAAATGGTAATGCCGGGTGATAACGTAACAATCAATGTTAAGTTGATCGTTCCTGTAGCTATGGACAAAGGACTTCGTTTTGCAATCCGTGAGGGTGGTAGAACTGTAGGTGCAGGTCAGGTTACAGAGATCGTTGCTTAACTTAGTTATAAAATAATGTGTTTAAAGGGGAGTTCGCTCCCCTTTTTACACGGGCGTAGCTCAGCTGGTAGAGTAGTGGTCTCCAAAACCATTGGTCGTGGGTTCGAATCCTACCGCCCGTGCGATAAAAGTTATAAGACGTGTCTAAAATCAGAAATTACTTTCGTGAAACCGTAAAGGAAATGGTGGAGGAGGTTACTTGGCCAACCTGGAAGGAACTTGAAGCAAATACCATAATTGTTGTCGTTGCGTCTTTGATTATTGCAGGACTGATCTTCGTCATGGATTTTGGGTTTGGTATAAATGGTAAAGGGTGGCCGGGCTTACTCGGTTTCATTTACGAAAATTTATAATCTACAGTGCATTATGGCAGAGATTAAAAAGAGATGGTACGTGGTTCGCGCGGTGAGCGGAAAAGAGAAAAAGGTGAAGGAATATCTTGACCTGGAAATTGCCCGTTTGAAGTTGACCGATTTTGTTGATCAGGTGCTTATTCCCACTGAGAAAGTATTTCAAATCCGTAACGGAAAAAAAGTATCTAAAGAAAAAGCATACCTTCCGGGTTATGTTCTTGTAGAGGCTGCGCTTGTTGGGGAAGTGCCTCACGTAATTAAGAGTATTCCCAATGTTATTGGATTTTTGGGCACAGAAAAAGGCGGAGAACCCGTTCCGATGAGAATGTCAGAAGTGAATCGTATTCTTGGAAAAGTAGATGAGTTGTCTGAGTCGGAAGAGGAGATGAAAATTCCTTTTGTGGTTGGTGAATCTGTGAAGGTAATTGATGGACCATTTAACAACTTCAGCGGTGTCATTGATGAGATCAATGAGGATAAGAAAAAGCTGAAAGTAATGGTTAAAATTTTTGGAAGAAAAAACTTGCTGGAGCTCAGCTACATGCAGGTTGAAAAAGAAATATAAAGGTTTTATTAACCCGTAGGAGTGAGGAAAACGAATAAAGCTTCCCGTGATTACTCATGTTTGACTACATAATTTGAGAACAAATGGCTAAAGAAGTAGCAGCGTTGATCAAACTACAGATCAAAGGTGGTGCAGCCAATCCAGCCCCTCCAGTTGGTCCCGCGCTTGGTGCGAAGGGGGTCAACATTATGGAGTTTTGCAAGCAATTCAATGCGCGTACGCAAGACAGGCCTGGAAAAGTTACACCAGTTGTTATCACCGTGTATGGTGATAAATCATTTGATTTTGTATTAAAAACTCCGCCGGCAGCGGTACAAATTGTTGAGCATACGAAGATCAAAAAAGGATCCTCTGAGCCGAACAAGTCCAAAGTGGGAACGATTACCTGGGATCAGGTAAGAACTATTGCTGAAGACAAGCTTCCGGATTTGAATTGTTTCACAGTAGATGCGGCCATGACAATGGTAGCGGGTACTGCCCGAAGCATGGGAGTAACAGTAAAAGGTGGTGAGGCACCTAAAACCAAATAATCATTTTGTTATGGGAAGAGTATCTAAGAAACGTAAAGAGATCTTGGCTAAATTCGATTTGGCTAAGCCCTATTCCTTGACAGATGCATGTGATTTGGTCAAAGGAATCTCAACAACTAAGTTCGATGCATCCGTAGACATCAGTGTTCGTCTCGGTGTTGACCCACGTAAAGCTAACCAGATGGTCAGGGGAACAGTTGCCCTGCCTCATGGAACCGGTAAAGATGTACGGGTACTTGTACTTTGTACACCGGATAAAGAAGCAGAAGCGAAGGCAGCCGGCGCAGATCATGTTGGTATGGATGATTACATCGAAAAAATTAAAGGTGGATGGACTGATATCGACGTTATCATTACGATGCCGTCTGTTATGGGTAAGGTTGGTGCACTTGGACGTATTTTAGGTCCACGTGGCTTAATGCCAAACCCGAAGACAGGTACAGTAACGATGGAAGTTGGTAAGGCAGTGGAAGAGGTAAAAGCCGGAAAAATAGACTTTAAAGTCGACAAATACGGTATTGTTCACTCTTCTGTAGGTAAAGTGAGTTTTGAAGGAGGAAAAATTCGTGAAAATGCAAACGAATTGATCCAAACCCTTTTAAAGCTAAAGCCTTCAGCTGCAAAAGGTACGTACATCAAGAGTATTTATTTGAGTTCTACAATGAGCCCGGGTATTCAGGTGGATACCAAGTCTGTTGTTGCTTAAAAAAGTTTTGTTATGACAAGAGAAGAAAAAGCAAAGTACATTGAAGATTTGGCAGCTGAGTTAAAAGAAGCCAACATCTTTTATTTGGCAGATACAGCGGACTTGACGGTGGATGTAGTAAATACACTTCGTAGAAGATGTTACCAGTCTAATATTCGTATGCGTGTTGTTAAAAATACATTGCTCGAAAAAGCAATGGAACGCGTTGAAGGTAGAGATTTCGGTAATATGAAGGATGCGCTTGCAGGTGCTACTTCAATCATGTTCAGCGAGGTAGGTAATGCACCCGCAAAGTTGATTCAGGAGTTTAGAAAGAAAAATGAGAAGCCTATTTTGAAAGGTGCCTATATTGATGAGGCAGTCTTCATGGGAGACAACCAATTGGAGGCACTCGTTTCTCTTAAAAGCCGAGAAGAACTTATCGGAGACATTATTGGATTACTTCAAAGTCCTGCTAAAAATGTTGTATCTGGACTTAAAGGTGCCGGTGGAAAGATTGCCGGGATCCTTAAAACGCTCGAAGAAAGAGCATAATTTAAATTTTAGTTTAACTTTTTAAATCAAATAAAAATGGCTGATATCAAGCAAATCGCGGAAACGCTAGTAAACTTAACAGTTAAAGAAGTAAATGAATTGGCAACTATCCTAAAGGATGAGTATGGCATTGAGCCTGCTGCTGCTGCACCTGTAATGGTTGCTGGTGGTGGTGCTGCTGCCGGTGGTGGTGAAGCTGCTGCTGAGAAGACAGAATTCGATGTAATTCTCAAGGCTGGTGGACCTAACAAACTTGCTGTTGTTAAGCTTGTGAAAGAATTGACCGGAAATGGTCTGAAAGAATCTAAAGACCTTGTAGATGGAGCTCCTGCAACTTTGAAAGAAGGAGTTTCTAAAGATGAGGCTGAAGGATTGAAGAAGTCTCTCGAAGAGGCTGGTGCTGAAGTAGAGATTAAATAATTTCTTCTAAAGAGTATGGAAAGGTGTCCCGAAATTTCGGGATGCCTTCTCCTGTTTTATGCGATAAATGCATTTATTAGGTACATTTTCATCTTAAAAACGTTTGGCTTTGGCAACATCAAACAACATGGCAACAAGAGTGAATTTTGCATCAAGCAAAAGTCAGTTTGACTATCCGGATTTCCTGGATATTCAGTTAAAATCTTTTCAGGAATTTTTCCAGTTGGAGACAACTCCTGAAAACAGAGAGAGCGAAGGACTCTTTAAAGTGTTCGCGGAAAATTTTCCAATTACAGACACTCGAAACCAATTTGTACTCGAATTTCTGGATTACTTCATTGATCCTCCGCGTTACACGATTGAGGAGTGTATTGAGCGTGGTCTTACGTACAGTGTTCCGCTCAAGGCTAAGTTAAAATTGTATTGTACAGATCCTGAACACGAGGATTTCGAAACCATTGTACAGGATGTGTATCTCGGTACTATTCCGTATATGACCCCAAAGGGTTCATTCGTGGTAAATGGCGCTGAGCGAGTAATCGTATCTCAGTTGCACCGTTCACCGGGTGTGTTCTTCGGACAAAGCCGTCATGCGAACGGCACTAAATTGTACTCAGCGCGTGTCATCCCGTTCAAAGGATCATGGATCGAGTTTGCGACGGACATCAATAATGTCATGTATGCATACATCGACCGTAAGAAAAAATTGCCTGTAACTACTTTGTTCCGTGCTATCGGATACGAAAGTGACAAAGATATATTGGAGATTTTTGGTTTGGCTGATGAAGTCAAGGCGACCAAGGCAAATCTCAAAAAACTGGTGGGTCGAAAACTTGCCGCGAGAGTACTGAAATCATGGATCGAAGACTTCGTTGATGAAGATACAGGAGAGGTAGTGTCTATCGAACGAAATGAAGTTTTGCTGGATCGTGAGACGGCTCTAGAAGATGCACACATTGATATGATTGTTGATTCGGGAGTGAAAAATGTGATCCTTCACAAGGAAGACGTAAACAGTGCGGATTTTACGATTATTTACAATACGCTTCAGAAAGACACCTCAAACTCTGAGAAGGAGGCTGTTGAACATATTTACCGTCAGTTGCGTAATGCAGAACCACCGGATTATGAGACAGCGAAAGGAGTTTTTGAGAAACTCTTCTTCTCGGATACCCGATATGACCTCGGAGAAGTTGGTCGTTTCCGACTAAACAAAAAACTTGGTCTTGATGGAAACGAGGAATCACGAGTTCTTACAAAATCAGACATCATCTCCATCATTAAATATCTGATCGAATTGATCAATTCGAAGGCAGACGTGGATGATATCGATCACCTTTCCAACAGAAGGGTTAGAACCGTCGGCGAGCAGTTGTATGCGCAGTTTGGTGTCGGTTTGGCAAGAATGGCCAGAACCATCAGAGAGCGAATGAATGTTCGTGACAACGAGGTCTTTACCCCGATCGATTTGATCAATGCAAAGACGCTGTCTTCCGTGATCAATTCCTTCTTTGGAACA
Source organism: Bacteroidota bacterium (assembly GCA_041178485.1). Lineage (GTDB taxonomy): Bacteria > Bacteroidota > Bacteroidia > Flavobacteriales_D > Crocinitomicaceae > M0103. Next base: position 25,948 of record JBEGVI010000166.1, read on the forward strand.
AATCAGCTGTCACAATTCATGGATCAGACCAACCCACTGTCTGAGGTGACTCACAAACGTCGTTTGTCTGCACTCGGGCCAGGTGGTCTTTCTCGTGAAAGAGCTGGTTTTGAGGTCCGTGACGTTCACTATACGCACTATGGTCGTTTGTGTACAATCGAAACTCCGGAAGGTCCAAACATTGGTTTGATTTCTTCCCTTTGTGTTTTCGCTAAAGTCAATAAGCTTGGTTTCATTGAAACGCCTTATCGTAAAGTAGAATCAGGAAAAGTAGCTTTGGATAAAGAGCCAATCTACCTGTCTGCTGAAGAGGAAGATGCCAAAATGATTGCTCAGGCGAATGCCATAGTGGATGAAAAAGGTAAATTCCTTACTGAGTTTGTTAAAGCGCGTTATGAGGGTGACTTCCCGGTTGTGGAGCCAACTAATCTTCATTTAATGGATGTTGGAGCCAACCAAATTGCGTCGATTGCAGCCTCTTCGATTCCATTCCTTGAGCATGACGATGCGAACCGTGCGTTGATGGGATCTAACATGCAGCGTCAGGCAGTTCCGCTTCTCAAGCCAAGTTCACCTATTGTAGGTACCGGAATTGAGCGATTGGTTGCGCGTGATTCACGGGTGCTCATCAATGCTGAAGGTGCTGGAGTCGTTGAATACGTAGATGCAAATGAAATTGTGATTCGTTACGATTGGACTGCAGAAGACAAACTGGTGAGTTTTGAAAATGAGGTAACACGTTACTCGCTGACAAAATTCATGAAAACCAATCAAAGCACATGTATCAACCTCAAGCCGATTGTTAAAAAAGGAGATCGCGTTGAGAAAGGACAAGTGCTATGTGAAGGTTATGCGACCCAACAAGGAGAATTGGCACTTGGACAAAACCTGAAGGTGGCTTTCATGCCATGGAAAGGATACAACTTCGAAGATGCGATTGTTATCTCTGAGAAAGTGGTTCGAGATGATATCTTTACATCTATTCATATTGACGAATATACGTTGGAGGTGCGCGATACAAAACGCGGAATGGAAGAATTGACATCTGATATTCCAAACGTTTCTGAAGAAGCTACCAAAGATCTGGACGAGAACGGTCTAATCCGTATCGGTGCAGAAATTAAAGAGGGAGACATTTTAATCGGTAAAATTACCCCTAAAGGTGAGACAGATCCTTCTCCAGAAGAAAAGTTACTTCGTGCTATCTTCGGGGATAAAGCAGGCGATGTGAAGGATGCTTCACTGAAGGCAGGGCCATCTCTGAGAGGAGTTGTAATCGATAAAAAACTTTTCTCTCGTGCTGTGAAGGACAGAAAATCCAAAGCTCAGGATAAACCGGTTCTTGAATCACTCGATACAGATTATGAGAAGGATATTGCTGAACTGAAAGAAAAACTTGCAGACAAGCTTATTGAAATAATCGGTGAGAACAAATCATCCGGGGTATTCAATAACTTCAAGGAGGAGATCATCAAGAAAGGAACGAAATTCACACAGAAGAATTTGATCGGTGTTGATTATTCGATCATCAATCCTACGAACTGGACGTCTGATGCTCATGTAAATGCATTGATTGGAAGAGTAATTCACAACTTTAATATTAAAGCGAATGACCTATTGGGAGCATACAAGCGTAAGAAATTCCATATTTCTGTCGGTGACGAATTGCCAGCAGGAATTGTGAAGATGGCGAAAGTGTATGTTGCTAAAAAACGTAAGCTGAAGGTTGGAGATAAAATGGCAGGACGCCACGGGAATAAAGGAATTGTTGCCAATATCGTCCGTGCTGAAGATATGCCGTTCCTCGAGGATGGTACGCCGGTAGATATCGTGTTGAACCCACTTGGTGTACCTTCCCGTATGAACCTCGGACAGATTTATGAAACTGTTTTGGGTTGGGCAGGTGAAAAACTGGGTGTCAAGTTTGCAACACCAATCTTTGATGGCGCCCATCCATCTGAAATTGATCAATGGACAGACAAAGCTGGTGTTCCGCGATCAGGTAAAACTTACCTGTACGATGGTGGAACAGGTGAGCGTTTCCATCAGCCTGCAACTGTTGGTGTGATCTACATGCTTAAGTTATCTCACATGGTAGATGATAAGATGCATGCGCGTTCAATCGGGCCATACTCGCTCATCACACAGCAACCACTCGGAGGTAAGGCTCAGTTTGGAGGCCAGCGTTTTGGAGAGATGGAGGTTTGGGCACTTGAGGCATTTGGTGCGGCAAATATCCTACAGGAAATCCTTACAGTGAAATCCGATGACGTGATGGGTCGCGCGAAAGCGTACGAATCTATCGTGAAAGGAGACAATATCCCCGAACCGGGAATTCCTGAATCATTCAATGTATTGTTGCATGAATTGAGAGGATTGTGCTTGAACATTTCAATGGATTAATTGACTAGTTGTTGAATTAAGAAATAAAAGATAAAATGGCTTTTAGAAAAGAAACACCAAAAAAACAAAGCAGCTTCAACAAAATAACGATTTCACTGGCGTCACCTGAAGTGATCCTAGAGCAGTCGAGCGGGGAAGTGCTGAAGCCAGAAACGATCAATTATCGAACGTACAAGCCGGAACGAGATGGTTTGTTTTGTGAGCGTATTTTTGGTCCGGTAAAGGATTATGAATGTCACTGCGGTAAGTACAAGAGAATTCGTTATAAGGGCATTGTGTGTGACCGTTGTGGTGTGGAGGTAACGGAGAAAAAAGTTCGTCGTGAACGCATGGGACATATTTCATTGGTTGTTCCTGTAGCTCACATTTGGTACTTCCGTTCACTTCCAAACAAAATTGGATATCTCCTAGGTTTGCCGACTAAAAAACTCGATCAGATCATCTATTACGAAAGATACGTGGTCATCCAGCCGGGTGTTGCCACTGCTTTGGATGGTGCTGAATTGAAAAAACTTGATTTTCTTACAGAAGAAGAGTATCTGGATATTCTAGATTCTTTACCGAAAGAAAATCAGTACCTGGAAGATACTGATCCAAATAAATTCATCGCTAAAATGGGCGCCGACGCGCTGTACGATCTTCTGCGCACTCTGAATTTAGAGGATACCTCCTACAATCTCCGTCACTTGGCGAATACTGAAACTTCAGTTCAACGTAAGAACGAAGCTCTGAAGAGATTGCAGGTGGTAGAAGCAATGAAAGAATCTCAAGTTCGCATTAAAAACAATCCGGAATGGATGATTGTAAAAGTCGTTCCCGTCATTCCACCTGAATTGCGACCACTTGTTCCACTGGACGGAGGCCGTTTCGCTACATCGGATTTGAATGACCTTTATCGACGCGTTATTATCCGAAACAATCGTTTGAAGCGTTTGATCGAGATCAAGGCACCTGAAGTAATCCTTCGTAATGAGAAACGTATGCTTCAGGAAGCTGTGGATTCACTCTTCGATAATTCAAGAAAATCAAGTGCAGTTAAGACGGAATCTAACCGTCCTTTGAAGTCTCTTTCTGACTCTTTGAAAGGAAAACAAGGTCGTTTCCGTCAAAACTTACTCGGTAAACGTGTGGATTATTCAGCACGTTCGGTAATCGTCGTTGGACCGGATTTAAAACTTCATGAATGTGGTCTTCCTAAAGATATGGCTGCTGAACTTTACAAGCCATTCATCATCCGAAAGATGATTGAAAGGGGTATTGTGAAGACAGTAAAGTCTGCGAAGAAAATTGTAGACCGTAAAGAGCCTGTGGTTTGGGATATCCTTGAAAATGTATTGAAAGGTCACCCGGTGTTATTGAACCGTGCACCAACACTTCACAGACTCGGGATTCAGGCATTCCAACCTAAGTTGATTGAAGGAAAAGCTATACGTCTTCATCCATTGGTAACGACGGCGTTCAATGCGGATTTTGACGGTGACCAGATGGCAGTACATTTGCCGTTAGGAAATGCGGCAATCCTTGAAGCGCAACTTTTGATGCTTGCTTCGCACAATATTCTGAACCCGGCGAATGGTGCTCCGATCGCTGTACCTTCTCAGGACATGGTTCTTGGATTGTATTATATCACGAAAGGGAAAAAATCCGTTGGTGATCTTGTGGTGAAAGGTGAGGGAAGTACATTCTATTCTCCTGAAGAAGTCATAATCGCATACAATGAAGGAAAACTTGACCTTCATGCGCACATCAAGGTACGTACCTATGATTTGAATCACGTGGGTGTTCCAGAATTGAAATTGCTTGAAACTACCTGTGGTCGGGTTCTTTTCAATGAGCGCGTTCCACGTGAGGTTGGTTTTATCAATGATGTATTGACGAAAAAGGCGCTAAGAGACATTATTGGCGAGGTTCTGAAAGTTTGTGGAACGTCTCGTTCTGCTCAGTTCCTGGATGACATCAAGGAACTTGGATATGAAATGGCCTTCAAAGGTGGGTTGTCATTCAATCTGGATGATATTATAATCCCGAAAGAGAAAGAAGTCCTAGTTAGTAAGGCGGAGAATGAAGTTAAGGAGGTAATGTCCAACTACAATGGTGGACTTATCACGAACAACGAACGATATAACCAAATTATTGACATTTGGACGCACACTAATTCTCGTTTGACGCATACGTTAATGGAGCAATTAAAGAATGACCGTCAGGGATTCAACTCCATTTATATGATGTTTGACTCTGGAGCCCGTGGTTCGAAGGAGCAGATTCGTCAGCTTTCCGGAATGAGGGGATTGATGGCAAAGCCTCAGAAATCAGGTGCGACCACACAAGAGATCATCGAAAACCCGATCTTATCTAACTTTAAGGAAGGTCTTTCGATCTTGGAGTACTTCATTTCTACTCACGGTGCACGTAAAGGATTGGCAGATACGGCTTTGAAAACGGCGGATGCCGGTTACCTAACACGTCGTCTTGTAGACGTTGCTCAGGATGTGGTTATCAATGCCGAAGACTGCGGAACACTCCGTGGAATTGTGGCCACTGCCTTGAAAAAGAATGATGAGATTGTTGAGCCACTGTATGACCGAATTGTTGGAAGAACATCAGTTCATGATGTATATGTTCCGGATACAGATTCTCTAATTGTGGCTGCAGGTGAGCTAATTTCTGAAGACGTTGCTCAATCTATCGATAAGGCCGGAATTGAGGAAGTAGAAATCCGTTCAGTTTTGACCTGTGAAATGCGTCGGGGAGTATGTTCTAAATGTTACGGACGTAACCTCGCCACCCACCGTTCAGCTCAATTAGGAGATTCGGTAGGGGTCATCGCGGCACAGTCAATCGGTGAACCTGGAACGCAGTTGACGCTTCGTACTTTCCACGTGGGTGGTACAGCATCCAACATTGCGGATGTATCTGATATGAAAGCCAAAGCCTCTGGTAAACTGGAGATTGATGAGCTACGAACGATCGAAAAGAAAAATGCGGATGGTTCGAAAAAGATTGTCGTTGTCGGACGTTCTGCTGAATTGAAGATTACGGATGAAAAAACAGGTATTATTGTCATGAATGCCAATATTCCGTATGGTTCAGAGATGATGATTGACAACAATTCGAAGATCAAAAAAGGAGACGTCATCTGTAAATGGGACCCGTACAATGCGGTCATCGTATCAGAAGTTTCCGGTAAGGTGGTGTTTGACAATATCATTGAAGGTGTTACCTTCCGTGAAGAAGTGGATGAGCAAACAGGATTTACGGAAAAAGTGATCACTGAATCCCGGGACAAGAAGAAAAACCCTGCAATCAACATCGTTGATCCTAAAACAGGAGCAATTTTACGTGAGTACTCGCTCCCTGTAGATGCGCACATCTCTGTTGACAAGGATGCAAAGATTGAAGCCGGGGAAATCATTGTAAAAATCCCTCGTGTTGCCGGTAAAACGGGTGACATCACAGGAGGTCTTCCACGTGTGACTGAACTTTTCGAAGCGCGTAATCCATCGAATCCTGCAGTTGTCTCTGAGATTGATGGTATTGCAGAATATGGTAAGATCAAACGAGGAAACAGGGAGATCCAGATAAATGCGAAATCAGGAGATGTAAGAAGATATCTTGTTCCTCTATCGAAACATATCCTTGTTCAGGAGAACGACTTCGTTAGAGCAGGTCAACCATTGTCCGATGGAGCAATCACTCCAAATGACATTTTGAACATTGAAGGACCTACAAAGGTTCAGGAATACATCGTGAATGAAATCCAGGAGGTTTACCGACTGCAGGGTGTGAAAATTAATGACAAACACTTTGAAGTTATCGTTCGTCAGATGATGCTTAAAGCGGAAATCGTTAATCCTGGAGATACGAAATTCCTTGAAGGTCAATCAGTTCACAAAGCAGACATCATGGAAGAGAACGACGCGATCTACGGAATGATGGTGGTAGAGGATGCAGGCGACAGTACTGTTCTTAAAAACGGTCAGATTGTAAGTGCGCGTCACTTGAGAGATGAAAATTCTCAGTTGAAGAGAGCTGACAAAAACCTTGTTATTGCAAGGGATGCCGTTCCTGCAACATCAACGCCGCTTCTTCAGGGTATCACTAGAGCTTCACTGCAAACTCAGTCGTTTATTTCGGCAGCTTCCTTCCAGGAAACTACGAAAGTATTGAATGAGGCAGCAATTTCAGGAAAAGAAGACCACCTTCTCGGACTGAAAGAAAACGTGATTGTCGGCCATTTGATTCCTGCCGGAACCGGAGTTCGCGACTTTCAAAAGATAGTAGTGGCTTCTCAGGAGTCCTATGACGAAATGATCGAAGAAAACGCATAAACAGACAGGGGAGCAATGCTCCCCTTTTTATTTTATATCATGGAAAATAAAGACGAAAATCAACTAAATATTGAATTAAGTGAGGATGTGGCCCTTGGGGTATATTCCAATTTCAGTATCATCACACATTCACCGTCTGAGGTGGTTTGCGATTTTATCCAGATGATGCCCGGTATGCCGAAAGGAAAAGTCAGAACGAGGGTTCTGATGACTCCACAAAATGCAAAACGCTTTCTACACGCGTTAAGGGATAATCTAAACAAATATGAGCAGCATTTTGGCACTATCGAAGATCAAGAAAATCCTGGGATGCCACCAATGAATTTTGGTACACCGAATACGATGGCATAAAACCTTTTTTTATTTTTCGTAAAGAAGAGTTTTTTTCTATTCGAAAATATATAATTGAAAATTATTGGCGTTTTCAATAACTGAACACCTAAGTCGTAAAATTAGAATGATTTAGGACGCATTTAGTACATCTTATTTTCAAATTGCCTTCAAGTTTTTATCCATCAAATGACAGGAGTCAAATCTACAATTCCTATATACACAGAATCTTATTTTCAATCTAAACTATTTTATTCAGTGGATTTTATTGTAAAATTAAAGGTCCACAAAGAGGAATAATTTATTTATTTATTCTCAATTGTTTTTATAAGTTCTACATGTATTTCGTACCGAATATCTTTTCAACTTTGGGCCTACTGATATGAATGCGATTCAAGCAGAAATAGACGCTTGGTACCTTTATGGTAAATTAGCCGATAATGAAGAGGATGAAATCCTCGCTGATGTATTTCGACAAATGAGTGAGATCGAATTGGGTCATGCGAAGGCATTTGCTGACGCCCATAAACTTGATCTTAACACGATTAAACTTCCGTCATGGAGGGCGAAAACCATAAATGGCATCGGACGTATTTTTGGGTATGATTATGTGCTTGGGGCGCTCATGGATACGGAGAAGAACCTGGCTGATGTTGTTGTCTCTAAAAAGAAGAAACACAAGATCAAGCTTACGGGCAATGAAGATTCACATGTCAAAATACTCAGATCTATTCTTGATAATGATACCAGAATTGCGGGACATCAGCCATCCCGTTTTGAAAAAAGACATCGTTCTGTCGGTGGAAATGCCATTCGCGCTGCAGTTCTTGGAGGAAACGATGGATTGGTCTCTAACTTTAGCCTCGTAATGGGGATCGCAGGAGCTACCTTCGGTGGTCAAGAAGGAGTATTGCTCGCAGGCATTGCAGGATTATTGGCAGGAGCATTGTCCATGGCTCTTGGAGAATGGATCTCTGTAAAAAGTTCTCAGGAATTATACGAGAACCAAATGAAGTTGGAAATGGAAGAACTGGAGACAAATCCGGAAGGAGAACGAAAAGAACTGAAGCTGATCTACATGGCAAAGGGCATCCCGGAAGATGAAGCCAATCGGATCGTGGACCAATTGATGAGTGATACTAAACTGGCACATGGCATTCTGGTGAAGGAAGAATTAGGGATTAATGCCGAAGAGTTAAAAGGATCCGCCATGGAAGCAGCTTTGTCCTCCTTTTTCTTATTTGCTGTAGGAGCTATTATTCCTGTACTTCCATTCTTTTTCTGGACTGGAACAACAGCAATTGTCCTGAGCACTTGTTTCAGTGCAGTTGGACTCTTCCTTATAGGGGCAGCAATCACTCTTTTTACAGGAAGAAATGTCTTTTTTTCCGGTTTTCGTCAAGTTATTTTTGGATTAGCTGCAGCAGCGATTACCTTTGGAATCGGAAAATTAATCGGAGTTTCTGTGGCGGGTTAACTTCATTCAACAAAGTCAAACACAAAAAACATACCTATGAACAGTGCACATTTTCATCTAGTAGTCAATCATTTGCCGATCATTTTTCCAATTGCCGGATGTATAGTTCTTGCCATCGGAATGGGATTTAAAGCAGAAATGGTCAAACGAACAGCCTATTTTCTTTTCACCATCGGTGCGGTATCTGCTGCAATGGCCATGAATTCCGGAGAAGGGGCGGAAGAGATCGTTGAGGAAATGAAACAAATTTCTCACGAGTTAATTCATGAACACGAGGAGAAAGCAGAGTCCATGGCTATTTTGAGTTATTTACTTGGCATCGCATCGCTTGTAGCTTTATGGGCGAGCTGGAAAGGAAAATCTTTCTCAAATCTATTGAGTTATGTAGTGGCTGCTTTGGCTCTGGTTACAATTTTCCTTGGCAAACAGACCGGTACTTCAGGTGGCGAGATTCGGCATACGGAGATTCGCCCGGGTGCGGCTGTTGATCAATCTTCTGACATGGAGGAAGAGCATGAGGAAGATGAAGAACACGATTAATTTAAAAAGCGAGTGTTCCTTTCCATGTAGCCACGTTGCCACATTGATCTGTGACGATTAATTGAATTTCTTTTTTTCCGCGTAGTGACTTCGGAACATGAAAGATCAGGAAGTTTCCTTTTCGTTCAAATTCTATAAGATTCCATTGGCTGTCTACAAATAAATCATAATCCAGAAGTTCGGTTGAGGTCTCATTAACACGCCACTTTAGTTGCTTTTGGGTGATGGATTGTGAAGTCTTGAATCCAATTGGCGTGAGTTTAGGAGCAGAATTATCTTGTCGCAACTGGAATGAACCTGCGCCTTTCGTTTCGCCGTAAACCCATCCTTCGCTTATCCAACTTTCAACGTAACTCTCTCTTCCATTGGCTTTTGTTCGTGTAATGTACCATCCTTTTTCATTGGTTTTACTTTCAGGAATCTTGATGCCTATCTCTAAGGGAAGCTGAACGGGTACTCCTGGCGCAGCAATACCCGGGTTGTTGCCTAACTGCACTTTTTTCGTGACAGGTTGATAGAGGGTAAGAGGTTTTAGTTCAATCAAACTTGTGGCATTCGAAAAAGAATAGGCCGAATCCGGCAAAAAACACTTCTCGGAAAAGAAATAATCCTTTAAGGGGGATTTGCTTCCTGATGCACGTTTTATAGTGAATTTTAAAATCCGTTTGTTACCTTTTATGTCTTGAGCGGTGAATTCCATTTTTTGGCTTTGTCCAGGATTAAGATACACCTGACCTTTGTTTTTACCTTGATAAATGCTCAACGGGTTACTTTCTGAACAAAATGCCTTTTGCCACTCTTCATTTGACTGATCATACAAGGCGTAGTCCACATGGTCGTTCACGTAGCGCGTTTGATTGAAGGGTACGCGATCCATTTTCTGCGTGAAGATTACCTTTCCATCTTGTTTAAGATCAGCGGTGTAAATTCCACATTTATTTATTCCACCATCCAATCTGTCACTTGTTTCGAATGCAAATCCGATACCTCCATACTCAAAATACGAAGAGGGTATTTCCAAAGAACCTGTACTGACAGTATAATTCTGCCCATCAGTTTCCACTTCAACTATTTTGGACCTTCCGGGTATAGGATACCCTTCTTTTGAAAGAGCGTACATACGCATTCCATGAATTTCCGGAGCTTTATGATCTTGCACATCAAACCCAAATAGCAATGGATTCAGGGCATCTTCTGTTTTTGTGTCCCGGATTTCGAAATGCAGGTGAGGTGCAAATGAATGTCCCGTATTGCCTGAAAGCGCAATCACTTGTCCCCGGTTTACAGGCAAGTCCTCAGGACGGAAATAAATATCCACCTCAAAATTTTGCTCGGAGGTTTGAATGGTCTTTACCAGTGAGTCTATTTTTCCTTTTAGCACAGAGCAATGTGCGTACACGCTGGTTCTTCCATCCGGATGGTCGATGTAAATGGATTTGCCATAACCGTCAGGTGAGATCTTCACCCGAGAAACAAACCCGCGTTCGATGGCATAAATGGTTAAGCCTTCTTTTCCATTCGTTTTAAAATCAACACCCATGTGAAAATGATCCGGCCTGATTTCTCCGAAGTTTGCCGCCAATTGTAGGGGAATCCCCAGAGGTGATCGGTAATTTAAACTGCTTTTTTGTCCAAGTACACAGACGATGGCCAAAAGATGGAAACAAAAGAAAAGAAGGCAGTTTTTCATGTGTCAAAAGTAAATGATTTAAAAAATTGTCCCCACTTTGTTGCGAAATACTTGTCCATGTACTTTTCAATACTAACTTTGTGAAAAGTCGCTATTAATGACAGAAAAAATTCAGCAGATCATTCTTGCCATCCGAACAAAAATGGTTCAGATGCACGAAGAACTGGTCGCTTCCAGAGAGCAAAATAAGATTCTGGAAACTGAAAATGAGTCATTGAAGTCACAGATCGAAGAGCTTCATAAGGATCGAGAAGATCAAAAAGTAAAACTTTCAGAACTGGAACTTCAACTGATGGCGGCTAAAGAGCAAGTTGTTACTGCTCCTTTTTCCCAATCGAAGAAAGAGGAGGAGATCGACGAGCTGGTGAAGGAAATAGAATACTGTATCAGTCAGTTAAAGAAATAGGGAATGGCCAAGGTGTCCTTGAAAATAAACGTAGGTGGCAGAACATATCCTCTCACAGTTAATGAGGGAGAGGAACAGCGTGTTCTCAATGCTGCGGAGGAAATCAATAAAGCCATAAAGATGCTTCAGGAGAATTATGCCGTGAAGGACATGCAGGATCTGCTTGCGATGTCATCGCTTCAATTGGCCACACGTCAGGCATCGACCTCCTCAATCCCGACTTCTGCACCTGCAGATTACTCCGGAATAGAGTCTGAACTGGACGCGCTGAAAAAAGAGCTGGATTCTCTGGATTAATTCCTTTCATCACCTTCGTGGATCTGTTGTACAACTTTAGTTGTTAACTTAATTTATTTTACATGGATCTGATTGGATTAGTGATCGGTTTGGGAGTAGGAGGAGCAGGGGTATTTGTTCTTCAAAATATCATTCTGAAAAACAAACGCAGCCAAATTATCAAGGAAGCGGAACTCGAAGGAGAGAACATTAAAAAAGACAAAATTCTCCAGGCAAAGGAGAAATTTTTCAAGCTCAAGGAAGAGCATGAAAACACCATTAAAGAAAAGGAACGCCGTCTTCAATCAACAGAAGATAAGGCACGCGCCAGAGAAAAAACCCTTTCTCAAAAGATTGAAGAAACTTCGCGTAAAGAGCAACAACTTGAGAAAAATCAGGCAGAGCTGGAAGCAAAAGTTCAGGCATTCGAACTGAAACACCAGGAATTGGATAAGATTCAGGAAAAACGCGTAGCAGAGTTGTCCAAGATCAGTGGGATGTCTGTAGAAGATGCGAAGAATAGTTTGATGGAGGCATTGAAGGATGAAGCCAGAACAAGTGCCATGACACACATAAAGGAGATCATGGAAGAGGCGAAATTGAACGCAAATAGAGAAGCCAAAAAGATTGTTATTCAGTCTATTCAGCGTGTGGCAACCGAACAGGCTGTTGAAAATGCTGTATCCGTATTTAATATTGATTCAGATGAGGTGAAGGGCCGCATCATTGGTCGTGAAGGAAGAAACATTCGTGCCCTGGAGGCTGCGACTGGAGTGGAAATCATCGTAGATGATACTCCTGAAGCGATCATCCTTT
>JBEGVI010000167.1:0-5282 GCA_041178485.1 Bacteroidota bacterium
TCGTCCATCTAAAAAAGATTCAATAACCGAATTGGGAACTAGATTTCTGCTTTTCTCAAGAACTTTATCATAACGGGTGTCTCCTACGACCGAAATCGATTCTATTCCAATTTTTCGGAGACGATGTTTTGACCCCTCCTCCTGTACATAAAAATGATCAATTTTTTGGAGTGTTTTCCTGAAAAAGCCACCATACCATTTAAAAAAACGCTGTTCCTTTCGGAATATGGAACACACCGATACTACAGGAACATTTTGTTCTTTCAGTTCACTAATGAAATTAGACCAAAACTCATATTTCACAAGAAAAACAGCGGAAGGATTGATATTGGAGATGAACTGTCTGGCATTCGAAGAAGTATCTTCAGGCAAATAACACGCGTGGTCGACCCTGTTGATTCTTTTGTGGTAATGCTCCATTCCGGAAGGGGAAAAGAAGGTTACAAGCAATTGTGAATGCGGGATTTTTGTTTTCAGAAGTTCCATTATCGGAAGAGCCATGTCAAACTCGCCCAATGAGGCACAATGAAACCAGAGAACAGTTGAACCGGTTTCAAATTTTGGAAGTTTTTGCTGCCAGTTGCGGCGACCCTCTACCCACTTTGCTGCCTTGTCATTGAAAAGCGCTGCGAAACGGACAAACATTCCATAAAAACGAACAGCCAGTGTATAAAGAATCCTCATCAGTCAAAATAGAAATCCTTGGGCTGACGTTTGTAGAATGGTATGTACCAACCTATTTTCAGTCCATACTGAATATCCAGACGCATTTCTTTGGACACCGGAACATCAGGCTGATCGAAAAAAATATTGCGCTGATTCCAGGTAAGACCTTCCTGGATATAAAAACCTCCGTAAAAGTTATAAAACCCTCCATTTGCCAAAAATGAATATCCGAGAAACTGATGAAAATTCGTTCCTATTGTCAATCGGTCGTAGCCTTTTTTGTAATCCAGCTCCAGTTGGGGAACGACCTGTTCCTGTGTTTCAACTCTCAACCGGTGAAGCAAATAGCCCATTCCCATATGTATAAAAATACCAGAATTCTCATTGGGACTCAAAACAGGAAAGATCTTGCCGAAAGCAACATTTGCATTCACTCCTCTGGAATAGACCATGACAATTGCCGTATCGCCATTGACGTCTGTAATGTGACCAAAAGAATCGATCAAGTGATCAAAAAGTCCGGTAATCCTGATTTGATTTCCAAACATAAAATTGGCATCCATCCCTACGTACCAGTTTTTGTTGGTTTTATAGCCTGCCAGGACCCCTATATGGTTGATAAATCCATACCTTTCCGCGAGGTCAGCGGCCGTCCAGTTCGCGCCGTATTGAACCCCGATCAAGGGAGTACCTATCACAGAGTCCCTTACGTTTCTTTGCGCCACTAAACCATAAGAACACAAAAAAAATGACAGGAAAAAAACTACTTTCGAGAAATACGGACAGTTCATTTCTCTACCCCCTTTTATCGTTTTTTAATTCTGAAGAAATTTCTTTTTTTGTCTACTTCCCCATATCCGTAGCCAATTGAATTTCCGTAACCATATCCATACCCTTTCCCTCTAAAATCAACTCCGTTCAAGACAATTCCAATTTTGCCGTAATTCAATTGCCGTAAATTATTTAAACTTAAATTAAGAAATTGTTTGTCTGTTTCATTCGCCCGAACGACATAAAGCGTTAGGTCTGCATAATCCTTTATCAACTTTGTATCGGCTACCAATCCGAGAGGTGCCGTATCTACAATTATATAATCAAACTGAGTACTCAGATGTGTAAACATTTCTGCGAGTTTTGGTCTTAAAAGCAATTCTGCAGGATTGGGAGGTACTATTCCGGCTGTAATTACCCATAAATTTTCCGCAGATTCAGATGGTTGAAGGATATCCTGAATTTTTACATCGCTTTCAATTAAATAATTAGAAACTCCAACCTCTGACTTAGCGCCTTCGTAATCTTGTAATTTAGGCAAACGTAAATCGAGCCCGACCACCACCGTTTTTTTACCGGTTAGAGCAATAGTATGGGCTAAATTCAATGAAACAAAGGACTTTCCTTCAGACTCTTTTGTGGAACTGACATAAACAATCTTGCCTCCTAAATGGTCTGAATCGAACATAAAATGCATATTCGTTCTAACAATTCGAAACGCCTCGGCTATGGGCGATCTTTCACCACTCTTGACAACGATATGTTCAGATGTAGCATTGATAGGTATTTCGCCAATAAACGGATATTGTTCATCAATATCTTTTCTTCCATGAACTTTTCTGTCGAATAAATCCCTTAAATATATGATGCCCGCAGGAACCAGAATCCCTAATAGAACTGACATTAAGAGAATTATTTTTTTCTTTGGTGAAACAGGCTTCCCATTGCAGTATGCATAATCGACTACCTTGGTATTTGCTACTGAAGCTGCCAGTGTCATCTCATTCTCTTCCCTTTTTTGCAAGAGATACAAATAGAGTGTCTCTTTAATTTGCTGTTGCCGAAGTATATCTCTGTATTCTTTCTCAAACTGTGGGATGGAGGAAATTTTGGATTGATAGATCTCCTCTTGTGACTTCAGTTTTCGTAATTCAATTTGGAGTGAAATCTTAAGATTTTTCAAACTTTGTACAAGGCTTTGCTTCATTCCTGACAGCTGTCCTTCGATTTTCCTTACGTTCGGATTTTTCTCACCTGAATTTTGTAAAAGCTTATTTCGTTCAAGAACCTGTTCATTATACTTTGTCGTCATTAACACGATTGCCTGATCTTTAAACCCAAGATTGGAAGGCAATAATTCATCGTATCCCTGATCATTCAAAATATATTCATTCATAAAATCGGCCAGGTTCAATTGAATAGTAGCCTCTGTTATCGCCTTTTCTGTTTCACTTTCCTTCGTGAGATACATTTCAGCATCTGATTTAACATCCACAAGATTGTTCTTGGTTTTATATTGCTGCCCCTCAGATTCCACCTCCGACAATTCGGCCGCGATGAATTTCATGCGTTCTTCAATAAACTTACTCGTATTGGTAGCTACCTTATTTTTATCCGTAATTCCATCGAGTTCGTGCTGATAAATCAATTCATTTATGATGTCGTTGTTTTTTTGAATTTGAGGCCCTTTCAATGATATAGATAAAACCATCGCTTCTTTATTAACGGCCTCAACCACAATTTCATTCTGTAATTCAGAAACCACATCATTCATTGGAAGAATGGATAACAAAATAGTTTTATCGAACCATTTAGTAGAGAATTCGTTTGTTCTATTAATTATAAAAGCGCCGGCCTTTGTCCGTATTATAGCACCATAATTGAATTTACCGCTGTAAGCATCCTTTTCACCGTCAATGCGATACTCCTTTTCATCCAAAATTGTGATTTCAAATGCAGCTTCCTTCTTGTAGTAAAGACTGTCCTGTTTAACGGGAATTATCTCTACAGGTGCGTTTTCATAAATCTCTGCCCTTACAAACCCCGTTTTGTTTCCAATAAGTTGAAGTTTATAATTGAGCTTTAATTTACGCGCCACCGCTTCCAACAATGTTCGGGACTTGAATACTTCAATCTCGTTTTCCAGATTGCCCGTCCCTCCCATGAGACCCAAATCTTTAATTACCGACAAACCCGCCAAACCTCCGCTCTTCTCATCCTCTTTGATCAATATGGAAGATTTTGACTCGTAGACTGGCAAACTGTATCGTAAATACACCGCAGCTACACCGAGACAAATTCCAATTCCAAGTACAAACCATCTCCAATGGTACAAGTATTTCTCAATCAATTCACGAAAATCAACTGATTCCTCTTGTTCAACAGGTATATGTTTTTGATCTTCCATTAACGAAATAAAAGCGTAAATGTAGTGACCACCAAGGAAGTTAAGGAAATAAAAATAGGTCCTGCAGTTCGCCAAAGTGTAGACTCTGAACGGGCCGTCGCATTTGGTTCTACATATATAACATCATTTTGGGTGAGATAATATACTGCGGAAGAAAAAAGGTCCTTTGATGTCAGATCTATCCTGTATTCTGTTTTTTTTCCATTCTCATCCCGAATAACCAAAACATTTTTGCGGTTGCCCGTCATGCGCAAATCTCCGGCAAGCCCAATAGCCTCGAGGATAGTCATACGTTCATTTGGAATCTTATAGGTTCCGGGATTTCTTACATCTCCGAGAACAGTAATCTTGTAATTCTGAATCTGTATGTTCACTACAGGGTTCTTTATGTATTCTTTTAGCTTGCTTTCAATCAGCATTGTCACTTCCATTCGGCTCAGTCCCGCAACCTTTACTGCGCCTATAACAGGGAGCTTGATTTCCCCATTTGAATCAACAAGGTAACCTACTGTCGCCGGATTCCCAATGGTATACCCGTTGTTGAAATTTTGCTGCGTGCCTACAGGGAAATTAAAAGGTACAGCTGCCTCAGGATCATCCGAAGTGATCAATACCGCAAGAAAATCGTCTGTCTTAAAGACAGGAGTGTAGTTTGAAAAGACTAAGCTATCTTGAGATTCTTTTTGGAAATAAACCAATTCTTTCCGTGTTTTACATGAAACAATTCCAAGCAATAGGACAACGGGCATTAAAAACTTTTTGCTCAATTGATGCATGAACTTTGGCAGCATATACAAAATTAACTGTTTACGGGAAGATAATGTGAAAGTTACAGCGACATTTGTCAATTGTGAACTGATCAGAACATCCTGGTTAAATGATCTACCCGCCTCTTCCAACGTAAACGTCTCCGAAGAGTACTAATTGAAAAGTTCATTCGATACAACAGCAATGAAACCAATAGCAATGAAATCACAAGAATAATTAACAACATGTAATTATTCACCGAAGTACTCAGAGCTACAAAAAATACAATAAAGAACATGTTAAAAATGCCAATAATCAAACTTGCTTGTTTGTGCGAAAACTTCATATAATCGATTAGAATATGATGAATGTGATTCCTGTCAGGAAGAAATGGTTTCTGTCTATTCATAATTCGAATGGCAAATACGCGCGTAGTGTCGAACAAAGGAACTACGAGAATTGCCATAATAACAAGAGGTAGATTATCAAGATAAAAAGGCAGTTTTTTGAGGGCCAACTCAGGTGCGGCAAAAATTCTTACAACAGCTGCGGAAATTATAAATCCAATGAGTAAAGAGCCGGTATCCCCCATGAAAATTTTTTTATTCGTCGACAGGTTAAACCGAAGAAATGCCATTAGAGACCCTATGGTTATGAGGCAAATACCCAGAAAAAATGGCAACTTCAACAG
>JBEGVI010000168.1:0-4113 GCA_041178485.1 Bacteroidota bacterium
CTCGTCTCAAAAAATCTACTCGGTAAAAGAGGATAATACGCACCAAAAAAGATACTTCCTCCTCCGTATTTTCTTATCCAAGTGGGATTTGCCCATCCACCGGATCCGGGTAAGCGCATGAAGAGTGCGGGCCTTGTGTCCCCGTCATTACCGGATATTAAAGGGAGTCCGGAGGCAGTTTTTGTGGCCGATACAAGATTTTTGCTCGTCTGACTTGTCGAGTTACTTGGGTTGTCGATCTGACGGTGATAGGTAATCGCCCCTGCTGTGGTCGTCTTAAGGAACATGGCGTCATTTGGAGTGGTATCGTCACAATCATCCGCATCGAAGGTGGAGAAAACATTGTTCACATCGTAGTTTCCAACAGCAATGTAGCCGTCACTCACTTCAACGGCATCGACGAAACTTCCATCATTGTATATTCTGTTTGCTGCTGTTGCCGAGCCTACGTAATACCTGAAAACATGATGCCAGAGGTGGTTTCCATTCTCGTCAAATTTGACGATTAGAGGGGATTCAATTTCCTGTGTACTGGATGAATTACAGGAAACATCGTTGTTCGTTACCGCAACGAAGTCTGTTTCTGATCCTGCACCATCAGGATCGTAACCGGAAACATATCCTACACAGAGGTAACCGTTGTCGCTTGTTTTTATTACCCGGTTGAAAAATGCTCCATCCGCCTGAGAAATAGAAAAGTTTTTTCCCGAAATGGCATTTCCTGAGGCATCAATGAAAAGCAGAAAGGCAGGACCCGAGGAACTTCCTCCACAGGCATAATACCGGTTTAATGATGCATCTTTCTTGAAGTCGCCAAACATATAGGAGATTCCTCCTGAATATTGCTTGGACCACACTACAGTTCCTGTGCTGTTTACCTCTGTAAGCGAGGAAACTATTGGTAGAAAGTTGGTGTGAAATCCGGAGAAAATATAATTCCCGCTGGTCAGGGCTTCTGTGGAATTGATGGGCAAATCAAACAATGCGAGGTCATAATCAATCCTGAAAGCATTTGTTGTTTGAGAGGAAAGACCTGTTGCTGTGAATATTGCAACAACAAAAACGGAGATTTTTCTAAATATCATAAAAGCAAATAGTTAAGTGGCTTAACATCTGTAACTTTCGTTAAAGACCTCCAAATATATTAAAAAAAGATCATCTGAATAAGCTTATTATTTGGAGCATGAAATTTGAAGCCAATGGACACAAAAAAAGCAGCCGGAGCTGCTTTTGGAGATAATTCGTGGTTCTTATTTAAGATCCGGCATCTCACGTGTGAAGGCCGGAATACCTGTAACATCCATTCCAGTTATCAGAAGGTGAATGTCATGTGTTCCTTCATATGTTACAACCGACTCAAGATTAGCCATGTGTCTCATAATCGAATATTCACTGGTTATACCCATCCCGCCATGGATTTGTCGCGCCTCACGGGCAATGTTAAGAGCGATCTCCACATTGTTGCGTTTTGCCATTGAAATCTGAGCGGATGTCGCACGGCCTTCATTACGCAACTGTCCGAGTCTATAAGTTAACAGCTGTGCTTTTGTGATTTCTGTGATCATCTCAGCGAGTTTTTTCTGAATGAGCTGGAATGCGCCAATCGGAACACCAAATTGAGTTCGTTCCTTAGAGTATCGAAGTGCCTGATCATAGCAATCCATTGCCGCGCCCAGGGCTCCCCATGCAATACCGAACCGAGCGGAGTCTAAGCAACTTAATGGCGCCCCGAGGCCTGTTCGGCCGGGTAAAATATTCAATTTGGGAACTTTTACATCCACAAAAATAAGCTCTCCTGTTGAAGAGGCTCGAAGAGATAGTTTCCCATGCATTTCAGGCGTGCTGAAGCCTTCCATTCCGCGTTCCACAACCACCCCGTGAATTCTTCCTGTTTCATCCTTGGCCCAAACCACTGCGATGTCCGCAAAGGGCGCATTTGAAATCCACATTTTGGCTCCGTTCAAAATCACATGGTCTCCGGCATCCTTGAAATTGGTGATCATCCCTCCAGGATTGGAACCGTGGTCTGGCTCTGTTAATCCGAAACAACCCATCATCTCGCCGGTAGCCAGTTTTGGAAGGTATTTCTTTTTTTGTTCTTCAGAACCGTATTTCCAGATAGGATACATCACCAAAGAGGATTGTACAGAAGCGGTTGAGCGCAGTCCGGAGTCACAACGCTCCAGTTCCTGCATGATCAGGCCGTACGAAATTTGATCCAATCCCGCTCCACCGTATTCTTCAGGAATGTAGGGCCCAAAAGCTCCGATTTCTCCGAGTCCGGAAAGCAAATGATTCGGGAAGGTCGCTTTTTCATAGTGCTCGTCAATGATTGGCGAAACTTCTTTCTTGACCCAAGCCCTAGCGGCATCTCTAACGAGTTTATGTTCCTCGTTTAAAAGGTCATCCAACAGATAATAATCAGGGTGTGTATACAGATCAGTTCTCATTTTCCTAATTTTGTGCGAAATTAAGGATTATAAACGTGGTTTTGTTTTCCTGATTGCAAAAAGAATTATCAAGTTCGAATGTTTTTAGCTCTGTTTTCATTTCTTGATGCAGCCGAACGAATGACCGGCCCTGTTCCTACTTCACTGGAACCGAGGGAGCAATCCTACACGATGTTGCTCGTTGGAATTCTGTCTCTTTCTTTCCTGATGATTTCTTTTTCAAGAAATAACAATGCCCGGTCCTTAATTACAGTATTTGAGGTGTTTTTTCGGGAATCTTCTGCTGTTGAAATACAACTCAAAGAGAACATGCGGATAGGGTCCATGAGTTCCCTAATCCTGATTTTAAACTACCTGATTAGCTTTTCGCTCTGTAATTTTATCTTTTTTCAGCGGATACTTCTTTTGGATGACACCATTTCGATGGCGCTTGCATTTTCCATTCCCTTTGTTTTTTTGGGCATCGAAACACTCGGGGTACTTGTGGTCGGAGTGCTTTCAGGTGAATGGAAACGAATTTCATTCACCCTATTGAATACGTTTAATATTGCTCAATTTTCCGGACTCCTGTTTTCAGTTATCGGACTTTTTTGGATCATGAGCCCCGGCGCGGATAAACTGTTTCTCAGTCTTTTCCTTGCAGTAATCAGCCTCAAGGTCTTGTCGAGGCTGTTGAAAAATTCAATGGCTGTTTTAGGAAATGGCGTTCGTTGGTATTACATAATGTTGTATCTTTGCACACTTGAAATTCTACCACTATTTGTTCTGAGCAACTTTGTGCTGAGGAGTTTCATGAAGTGATTTTTGATGTGTAATTAATTTCTTTTCACGTTGTCTATCAAAACTATATTGGTTTCACAGCCAAAGCCCGAAGGAGACAAATCCCCTTACTTCGACCTTGCCGAGAAGTATAAATTGAAAATAGACTTCCGTCCATTTATCCATGTTGAAGGTGTGACTGCGCAAGAGTTCAGACAGCAGAAGGTCCATATTGCGGATCATTCAGCGATCATCCTGACATCTAAGAATGCGGTCGACCACTTCTTCAGAATCGCAGAAGAGGTGAGGTTCGAAGTGCCTGACACCATGAAATATTTCTGTATTTCGGAGGTTGTCGCAAAATCACTTCAGAAATACGTTACCTACAGAAAGAGAAAGATTTTTTTTGGCAAACAGACCATTGAAGAACTTGTGGATGTAATGAAAAAGCATAAAACTGAAAAGTTTCTATTGCCTTGTACGGACATACTTCGCGACAAAATACCTGTTACACTTGAGGAACACAAGTTTAATTTCACTAAGGCAATTTTATACAAAACGGTGGCATCCGACCTTTCTGATCTTGAAAATGTGTACTACGACATGCTTGTCTTCTTTAGTCCTGGGGGTATAGAATCCCTGTTCAAAAATTTTCCCGACTTTAAGCAGAATGAGACGAAAATCGCCGCTTTCGGCCCAACCACTGCCAGCGCTGTAATTAAACACAACCTCAGGCTCGATGTTCATGCGCCACAGCCAAATGCACCATCTATGACCGGTGCTATTGAACTTTTTGTAAAAGAACAACTCAAAAAGAAGTAAGTCAGTCTCTTGTCAATACGGAAAGAACTTTCTTCATTCCGTCCGTTGCACTTTCGTTTATCAGTGTGAATCCACTTCCTGC
>JBEGVI010000169.1:0-4352 GCA_041178485.1 Bacteroidota bacterium
AATTGTTTCCTGCTCAAGGTCTGTACGCTGAACAAGATCTTCAATGCTTATTTCCAAAACAGACTTCGCTGTGTCGCAACCGATGGCCTTCAACTCATCAATGATCCATCCATCAATTTCATCTGCAAATTCTTCCAAATCTACATCTTCCACATCCACTTCGCCTTCTCTGTATACATCGAGTTCGTATCCGCTCAAACGGCCCGCAAGCTTAATGTTGTGCCCTCCTTTACCGATGGCAAGAGACACCTGATCCGGCTTAAGAAACACTTTCGCTCTTTTATCTTCCTCACTGATTTCAATGGATGAAATCTTTGCCGGGGACAAGGCACGCTGAATGAGCAACTGAGAGTTATTTGTGAAGTTGATCACGTCTATGTTCTCATTGCGTAACTCACGCACAATTCCATGGATACGGGAACCTTTCATACCAACACATGCACCAACAGGATCGATACGGTCATCGTACGACTCCACAGCCACCTTCGCGCGTTCTCCTGGTTCACGGACAATTCGCTTGATCGTGATCAATCCATCAAAAACCTCAGGAACTTCAAGCTCAAAAAGGCGTTCCAAAAACTCCGGTGCTGTTCGTGACAGAATAATCACCGGAGAACTGTTGCGCATATCCACTTTAGAAACCACGGCACGCACGGCTTCGCCTTTTTTGAAATAATCAGATGGTATCTGCTCGGATTTCGGTAATATCAATTCGTTGCCCTCATCATCAATGACCATAATTTCTTTTTTCCAAACCTGGTAGACCTCTCCTGTTATAATCTCACCCACACGCTCCTTGTATTTTTTGTAGAGGTGGTCTTTCTCGAGTTCCATGATTCTTGAAATCAAATTCTGACGCAAAGACAAAATGTTACGACGTCCAAAATCCGCGAATTTAAACTCCTCTGTTACCTCTTCGCCTATCTCGAAATCCGGTTCTATCTTAATGGCATCCGAATAGGCGATCTCTGTGTTGGGATCCTCTACCTCTCCATCGTCCACAATTTCTTTATTCAGGAAGATCTGTACATCTCCCTTATCAATGTTTACAATAATATCAATGTGTTCATCCGTGTTGAACTTTTTCTTCAACATCGCGCGAAAAACATCTTCCAATACATGCTGCATCGTTTGCTTGTCGATGCTTTTCAATTCTTTGAATTCCGAAAACGATTCAACTAATTCAAGGCTGTTCATATATACCTATTTAAATGAAATTACAATTTTTGACTCTTTTATTTCGGCCATTGGGAAGATGTGCTCTTCTACAATGTGCTCCTTCTTTTTTTTACCTTCTATTTTTTCCAGTTTGGAAGTCTCCAGTACCACTTCTTTTTCCGATGCGGACTTAAGGAGTCCTTCCCATTTCTTTCCGTCCAGTGTAACAAGCTTTATGTTTCGCCCTACATTCTTAACATACTGAGCCAACACCCGAAAAGGCTTATCCAGGCCTGCAGAAGACACGTGTAATTCAAAGTCTTCCTTTTCTCTGTCCAGGTTGTGCTCAATATTCCTTGAAACGGAAGTACAATCTTCGATCGAAACATTTCCCCCCAACTTGTCGAGCTCAACATGAATAACATTGCTCGCAGAAACAGAAATATTCACAATGAACAATCCGTTATTCAATTCCTTCATTCTGTCAAGCGCCAGGGACTCTATTTTCTTTTTACTTATCATGACAAAAAGAGGGGACTTTCGTCCCCTCATTCGTTCACATTGATTAAATTGTGATGCAAAAGTAATATCTTTTTTTGAAATTGCAAACCTTTATTGCCAAACCAACGTTAGAAAAATTCAATTTCGAAAAAATGTTTATTGAAGTCGGTCCACACTTAGTGTCCACACAAATCTTTGAAAAGCAATTTGTTTGTGACTTGAATTCCTGTAAAGGAGCCTGCTGCGTACACGGAAATTCAGGAGCGCCGCTCACCTTTGAAGAAATTGATTTCCTCGAAGAATCTATGGATTCTTTGCGTAATCTTATGTCAGAGGAGGGGATTAATGCTGTTGAAAAAACAGGTGTTTTTTACATGGACCAAGAGAACGAGCCAGTCACCACACTGGTCAACGGGGGCATGTGTGCGTTTGCTATTACCGACGAACGGGGCATCACCAAATGCGCTGTCGAATGCGCCTCCGTGAAAGGAAAAATTTCTTTCGAAAAACCCATTTCGTGTCATCTCTATCCTATACGGGTCAAAAAATTCCACGATAAAAAAGCACTCGTCTTTGACTCATGGGACATTTGTGCTCCGGCTTGCTCGTGCGGGGAAAAGTTAGCCGTACCTGTGTACCGCTTCCTAAAACCTGCGATCATTCGGAGTTTTGGTCAGGATTTCTATGATCAACTGCAATTCACAGCAGATCAGTGGGCCAATCGAAAAGAATAAATTTCCTTAGAACCTTACCGAGAAACGAAGCATATAATTTCTTCCAGCCTGCGGATAGAAATAGTTTTCAGTAACACGCTGTCCACCATAAATGTATCCCCAAGTGTATCCATTGTTCTGAAATGACCGGTCAAATAAATTGTTCACAAGAAGTCCAATGTCCATCGTACACGTTCCTTTAGTTCGAATTGTATACCCTAAACGTACGTTTGACACAAAATAAGCATCAATGGCTCGAAACGCATTGGATGTATTGTCCAAAAATTGAGACCCAACATATTTATTCACAAGGTTTATTTCCAAATCACGCAACGGTTTACATGTTATCGTCATTGAAGCAATCAGTCCTGGAGAAAAAGCAATGTCCGTATTTTTGTGCTCGATGACTGTCTGAACCATATTTCCGTTCGCGTCGTAATTGTCATAATTATCGACGAACTCTCTGAATTCGCGAATCTTATTTTTGCTCAGCGAGAGATTTCCAACCACCTTCCACTTTTCCGTGATACGATAGCCTGATTCGATTTCTATTCCTGCTCGAAAGCTGCTTTCAACATTTGTACGAACGTAAGCTCCAACATCATTTATCTCTCCTGTAAGGATCAGTTGATCTTTATACTCCATAAGGTAATAATTGGTATTCATAAAGAATTTCTTTCCCCGAAAACGGTGACCTGCTTCAAGGTTTACAAGTCGCTCAGGTTTTGGCCTGCTGTTTTCGGTACTCTGGAAGAAATCGTCTCTAACGGGCTCCCGATGGGCAACACTGACTGACGCATAGACGTTGTTTTTTGGCGAAATGTCTAACATCACGCCTGCTTTTGGATTAAAAAAGGTAAAATCGACGGTGTTTCTCTGCGCCGCACCATTGCTAAACGTCTCCACACCCGACTCATAAGCGTAATAAATTTCGCGCACCTGAAGATCTGCGAACACATTGAGGGACTTCCATTGATAGTTGCCCTTTACAAATGCGTTTACCTCCACCTTTTGTGCGGAATTGTCATAATACCTCTGCCCTGTTTCACCCTGTGAGGCGAACCTGGCCCAAATAATTTCACCAAAATGAGCGCCATTGTAATAGTTCCAGGCTCCTCCGGCCAGTATGTCTAACCCTTTTTTACCCTTAAAATCAAAGGTCAATACGGACCCATAAAAAATGTTGTCCAACCAGCGCTGTCTGATCAGATCGGTAGAGGAAACTGTATCATTGCCTATTTGCAAAGGCTCAAGTCCGTAATCGGCAAAATCTTCATTTCTTCGGTATTGTTCGTAATACCCCCTCCCACGCGTAAGGTGACCGGAAAGATTCATAGTAAGCCCGGAAAAGAGGGTTTGCGTATAGTGCAATTGATAATGGTCTTGTTGGTAATTATCGCTTTCATTTTCATAGGTATAATAGTTGTACGTATTTGGATTGCTTGAAAAAAGATTGGCCGAATCTTGAGCGGTCTCATACAGTCCCCCGGGATAATAATTGTTATAAAAATGAGTGAGCAAGCTGTCCTGGTTCCCTGAAAGTTTGGCACCGGGTATTCCATACCACGCCTGATACGTTTTTTCGACACCACTGAATACATTGGCTTTTAATACGGCATTTTTTCCAACCAATGCGCCTGAAACATAGAAGGACTTTAAATTTGATGAAGCCCGGTCAATAAAGCCATCTGAACTTATCCTGGACAACCTGGTATCCAGTGAAAATTTTCCATCAATCAAACCCGTTCCCGCTTTGATGGTGTTTCTAAAGGTGTTGAAAGAACCTACGGAGTTATCTACTTCTGCATAAGCCGTTTTACGGATATTATCTGTCTTTATGTTTATGCTCGAACCAAATGCTGCCGCGCCATTCGAAGAAGTCCCGACGCCACGTTGTACCTGAATGCTCTCAGCCGAAGAGGCAAAATCGGGCATATTGACCCAAAAAACCCCGTGAGATTCACTGTCATTCAACGGAAT
>JBEGVI010000170.1:0-20272 GCA_041178485.1 Bacteroidota bacterium
GAAAGCGGCCTATTCAGCAGCCGAACTTTCGGGGGATCAAGAGGGCGACAATTGGTTCAAAATGATCCAGTCCGGATTCCATGGTGGAGTAAGTGGGGATATTCTCTTTTTACTGGAGTCGGGGTATCTGTCTAAATCCAGAGATATTCCAACAGCGCATCAAGGTACAAGTCATGGTTCTGCGTTTAATTATGACACCCATGTTCCGCTAATTTGGTACGGCAAAGGAATTCCTTCAGGAGAAGTCTTGCGAAAGATCGATATTACCGATATCGCCGCTACTCTTACAAATATGTTGTATCTGCAACGAACTGGCAGCATGACGGGTGAACCTATTCCTGAAATTTTCAAGTAGTTCGTTTGACCTGTGTATAAATCTCGTTCATAATATCTACCTGAATCTTCTGGATTTCAATCAATTCCTGTTGCTGATGCATGATCAGATGATCCAGTTTTTCGTGAAGGATACGTATTTCCAATTCAGCTTTCAGATTGATGACAAAGTCCTTCTTTGCCCGTTCACGGTCTTTTTGTTCCTGTCTGTTCTGACTCATCATGATTACAGGAGCCTGTATTGCTGCCAGACAGGATAGGATCAGATTAAGCAGAATGAATGGATAGGGATCAAATGTTTTGTGCGAAAAATTTATCAGGTTGACTGCTATCCAAAGTATCAGAAAAAGAAAAAAACTAAGGATGAAGGTCCAACTCCCGCCAAAGGAAGCAACGCGGTCGGCTATGCGCTGTCCAACGTTGAGATGTATGGTGTCCGGATCGGTTTCTTTTGCTCTCGTAAGCGATTGTTCCCTCATGGATCGAAGCACATTGTCCCGGAGCTTGCTAAGGTCACTGATATTGTCTGAAAGAAATGAGGTAATGTATTTTTCCCTGTAATAGTTTAGTTCATTCAGTGAAATCGAATCCTCTTCAGTCAATTCGGGATAATCGTCCTGGATCAGTTTGAAAATGGCTTGTCTCAGATTCTTGAGGTTGATCCTTTCTTCCTCTGAAAATTCTTTCTTTGATAGCGCACTTACGAAAGTCTTCTTTGCTTCCATAATTTTCGCATTTCGATAATTAAAAGTAAAAGCATAGGTATGGCGGATGCAATGACAAGGTTTTTGACCGAAGGCAATTTAAGTTGAAAAATCTGTTGCAATACCGGAATTGTCATACAGCCTACGAGTGTGATGAAAGCGAAAAGCAAGATCAGCTTCGCAGTGAGATTTTGATGCAAAAGAATCGTGATGACGGAGTTCTTGTTTGAAAGTTTGGAAAGTGCAAGTAAACTATTGGATGTGATTAGGCTGTAAAAGCACACTGCACGGATTTCTTCGTGTGCTTCACCGTTTTTAACTATGAAATATACAGAGAGTACAGTCACAGTTACAAGGATTCCATCAGCGATGCAGGTTCCCAGAGAGGAGGAACTCAGAACGTGTTTAGGTGCTCTTTTTGGACCATTGGTCATCCTGTTTTGTTCGATGGGTTGTGTTTCAAATGCGATAGAAGAAACCGGATCAATAATTAATTCCATGAATACGACATGGATCGGCAGTAAAAGCAAAGGGAAGGTTTCACCAAACAAAGGAACCAGGGTTAAAATAATGGTGGGAATGTGAACCGAAAGGGCGTAGGACATTGCTTTTTCGAGGTTGTCGGAAATCATTCGTCCTAAACGTATTCCAGATACAATTGAAGCAAAATTGTCATCCATGAGTACGATTGAAGAGGCTTCTCGCGCCACGTCTGTACCTTTGATCCCCATAGCGATGCCGATATGTGCTGCTTTCAGTGAGGGCGCATCGTTTACGCCGTCTCCGGTCATGGCAACAAGGTTCTTGCCCCGCTTGAGGAGTTGCACTATACGCAGTTTGTGCATGGGGTCTACGCGTGAGAGAATTTGAACTTCTTTCAGCTTTTTGCTTAGTTGAATATCGTTCAGTTTGTCGATCTCTGCTCCAGTAAGTGTTGATTCTGAATTTTCTATTCCAATAGTTTTGGCAATGTGTACTGCAGTACCGGAGTGATCACCTGTCATCATAATCACCCTTACACCCGCTGATTTGCATTCCTGAATTGCAGCAGGTACCTCTTTTCGAATTGGATCCGAAAATGCTAAAAAACAGATGAATTGATGGTCTGATTTTCCATTCTGGTTTTGTTCCTCTCCTCGTTTGATTACTGCCAAAACCCGATAACCCTCACGGATTAGCTCATTCAATCGAAATTCAAGGTTTTTTCTTTCTTCTTTCGCCGGGGAACATTTATTAATCAACACTTCAGGAGCTCCTTTTAAATAGGAAATTTCTTTCTTGTCAATCTGTTTGATGACGGTCAGGGAATACCTCAATTGGTGGTCCAGAGGATAATGCTTTACCTGATTTTCGGAAGATATTTTTGTCCTTGCAGTGGCTTTTCGAATCGCATTTTCTACAGGATCTGTACTGTCTCGTTCATACAAAGCTGACAGCATTTTCAGGAGATCTGTTGTTTCGCTCGGTA
Source organism: Bacteroidota bacterium (assembly GCA_041178485.1). Taxonomy (GTDB): domain Bacteria; phylum Bacteroidota; class Bacteroidia; order Flavobacteriales_D; family Crocinitomicaceae; genus M0103. The sequence goes on from JBEGVI010000170.1 coordinate 2,506, forward strand.
ATTTTTTCCCGTTCAATGAGAAGGCATTTGTTGGTGTGACAATCTGCTCAAGTGCAATTTTGTTATGGGTAATAGTTCCGGTTTTGTCGACACACAGAATATTTGCAGAACCGAGAACCTCTACGACTCTTGGTTCACGTACAAGTACGTTTATTCGTGACAATCGCCATGCCCCAATGGCAATAAAAACGCTCAATATAACCGGAAATTCTTCAGGGATTAGCGCCATTGCAGTGGCAAGCCCGCTGAGAAGAGATGGCACAAGGTCAGAAGACCGAATGTATAAAATCGATACTAAAATCAAAGTAACAGTGAGCGCAATACTTCCCATGATTCTGACGAGCCTTTTTACCGATTTCTGCAGAGGAGATTCACTTTTCTTAATTCGGACAAGTTTTTTACCAATTTCGCCAATCCTGGTTTGACTTCCTGTGGCCTTGACCAATAAGACCCCATTTCCTGAAAGCACCATCGTTCCCCCAAATACGTTGGGATCTCCTGTTTTAAGATTTTTTTCAACGGGAATAGATTCTCCTGTAATAACGGCCTCATTAATGAGCAATTCATTTGCTTTGAGTAATATGCCGTCCGCGGGAATTCTGTCACCTGCAGAGAGCACGCACACGTCTTCAGGAACAACCTCAAGGGCAGGTATGGGCGTCAGTCTTCCATCCCTGTATACCAATGCTTTGGGTGCCGATAATCTTTGAAGTTCCTCTAGGGCATGGTCAGAGCGGACCTTTTGATACAATGAAATTCCGACGACCATACCCACCATGGCAAAAAGAACCAGCCCTTCCATTTTTCCACCAATAATAAAATAAAGTATGGCGCACAGAATCAATAGAAAGATCATGGGTTCTTTTACTATTTCCACAAATACTTTTCCTACTTTTCCTTTCGGCGTATGGTGCATTTGATTGAGTCCGTGTGTACGAAGTTGTTTCCTTGCGGTGTCTGAAGAAAGTCCTTTTGTCATGTAATTGAACTTTTGATGTCCAAACTCAGGGATTTTTTTCTAACTTTAGACATGAATTAGTCCAACTGCGCCTGCTTTTCAATGAATTCAATAGTTGTGTTGAAAACTTAGTTGATAAACAGTCAGTAAAGGAACTTTTTTCGCGAGACTTGGAAGTTTAAATTTGTAAAGCGACAATTAGAAAGTGTTAAACATGCTCGGAACCATTCTAAAAAGAAAATTAACCGATAACCAACTCGCAAACATTTTCATTAATGCCATTTTTGATTCGGTAGACAATGGCTTTAAAGAGGTAGCTCAGATGGTAAATGAAGACGTAGCTTTTGTCTCTTCTCCTTCCATCGATGAGAAAAACAGCGGAGAATTTGGATTGATTGTAATTGTAGGCAACCTTTCGTTTCTTGAAAGTACGTTTGAACCGGAGCAGGCAGGGAGAGTTGAGAAAGTAATCTTTGAAAAACTCGCTAAAATCTACGGAATGCCGGAATCACAATTCGTTGCGATGATCCGCGATTACCAAAGTTTTATCGCTAAAGTGAATCATCCTTCGAAGAATATGATCTACGGGATGTCCAAGGCTCTTTTCTTTAAATATGAACTGAATGATTTTCAGGATGAGTATTTTAAAAGAATGCAGGCACCCAATCCTCTTTTCCTCAAGCGAATGGATGAGGTGATGTCCAACTTCCTCTGGAATTGGGATGCATTCTTCAAAAAATACCGGCTCGGTTCTTAGTCTCGACGAACGATAAACCAATTGTTCCGTAACTCTTCTCTATTGTAGATCATTTCCTTATCCGTGCTGCAATCGATTACCTTAGCACCGGAAAATTTACAGATGGCGTGACCTGCCGCGATGTCCCATTCCATAGTTGGCGCAAAACGAGGGTAGCAGTCTGCTATTCCCTCTGCCACTAAACAAAGTTTGAGCGAACTTCCCTTTGATATGGTGAGAACCTCACCTTTTTGTTCTTCCAGCGATTTTATATAATCCTCAGTTTCCTTATTGATGTGGCTTCTGCTTGCAACCACGGTATATTTTCTGTGCTCTGCTTCGAAAGGCAACCGTTGGGCCTTGTTTACAAGAGCGGTTATTCCGATGGATGGGTCTACAGAAGAAGTTTTGAAGGAACCTTCAGAAGTCGCAAAATACAGTTCTTTGAGTACCGGTACATAAATAACACCCAATACAGGGATCCCCTTTTCAATTAACGCAATGTTCACGGTAAATTCCCCGTTCCGCTTAATGAATTCTTTTGTGCCATCGATTGGGTCAACAATCCACAGCTGAGTAAATGTTTTTCTAAGTTCATAACTCAAAGATTTGCCTTCTTCGGAAAGAATTGGAATATCTGTACTTCGGAGATGTTTTGAGATAACTTCATTGGATGCAAGGTCTGCACGGGTAAGCGGAGAGGCATCTTCTTTCATCTCTATTCCAAAGTCATCTGAATCGTAAATTTCAAGAATGATCTCGCCTGCTTCTATTGCTGCTCTAATTGCTGTATCAAGAAAGTGTTTCATTTGAGGCGGGCAGATACCAGGGTTATCACTTCCTGGAGGCAATTTTCCAAGCTTTTACTGCTTGTATCGATGACCAGATCAGGATTTTTCGGTGCTTCGTACGGAGATGAAATACCAGTGAAATCTTTGATTTCACCATTGAGTGCTTTTTTATACAATCCTTTCACATCTCGTCTGATGCATTCTTCCAAAGGGGTACTTACAAAGATCTCTACAAAATTTTCTTTCCCCAGAATATTTTTAACCATTTCCCTGTCTTTTTCGTAGGGAGAGACAAACGCTGCAATCGTTACCAGGCCGGCGTCAACCATGAGTTTGCCTACCTCTCCAATTCTACGCAAATTTTCACTTCGGTCTTCTTCATTGAAGCTTAAGTCTTTGTTCAGCCCTAAACGAATATTGTCCCCGTCAAGCAGGAAGGTATGTATGTGTTGACGGTGCAATTCGGTTTCCAGTACATTTCCGAGGGTAGATTTGCCGCTGCCAGAAAGTCCGGTGAACCAAATCATAAACGATTTGTGTCCGTTGAGGGATTCTCGATGTGTTCGATTTATACTGAATTCTTGTGCAGTCAGATTGTTCATCGCCCCAAAGGTAGAAAAGAAATCAAAAATCTGAATCCCTATTTTGCAGGGAGGTATACTACGAGTTTGGTGTCGAAAAATTCAAAAGGGAAGTAATTTTTAATTGGAAAAAGTCGTGCCTTCGGAAATGATTTGAGTTCCTCCGTAAGGTCACCTCCTTTCAGGTATAGTATTCCGTTTGGTATTTTATGGTTCTGACTAGAAGATATTTTGCCTGTTGTCCATTTAACAAATTCAGGCATTGCAGTAACTGCACGACTTACGATGAAATCAAACTGTCCGTTCACTTCTTCAGCACGCCCGTGGATTGCGGTAACATTTTGCAGTTGAAGTGTATTTTTGATTTCGTTCACTACTTTAATTTTTTTGCCGATAGAATCAATTAACGTGAAATGGCACTGAGGATAAAGTATAGACAAAGGGATGCCCGGAAAGCCGCCTCCTGTTCCGATATCAAGTATTTTACTTTCAGGTGCGAAATCGATTGTCTTGGCGATTGCCAGTGAATGCAGTACATGACGCTCATAAAAATTCTCAGTGTCTTTTCTGCTAATAACATTGATTTGAGAGTTCCAATGTGCGTAGAGTCCTCCGAGCATTTGAAATTGCTCAAATTGAACAGCGGAAATTTCCGGAAAATAATGTTTTATGTCCGTTGCATTCATAGCGGATCAGATGGAATCTTTCGTCTTCTCCATCATGTTTGCTAAAAAATCACGAGCCCTGAAAAGCTGGGCCTTCACTGTGCCTAGGGGGAGGTTGAGTTCCTCCGCAATTTCCTCGTAGCTCAATTCTTCAAAATAACGTTTTTCAATCAGTTCTCGGTACCGAGGTTTCAATTTACTGACAAGCATGCGCATGTGAACGACCTTTTGACCATGGATAACCGTTTCTTCGGGATTCATATTGTGCGCACGTGCGTCCACATAAATCACTTCTCCATCGTCCGTGGTGATACCTGTATCCATTGAGGTGACTTTGACTCGCTTTTTTCGGATAAAATCTATGCAATTGTTTGACGCGATTTTAAAAAGCCAGGTGCTGAAAGCAAAACTAGGAGAATACTGATCCAATCGACTGAACGCCTTTCCAAAGGCTTCAATGGTAAGGTCATCTGCATCATCAGCGTGTTTTACCATTTTGAACATCATATAGTAGATGGATTCCCGATACCTATCCATTAACTCAGCATAAGCAGCCTGATCTCCATTACGAGCGGCTTCCACCAGTAAAAGATCTTGTTTCGCCTTGTCAGATAAATGTTCAGTTTCTACCATTTGTTACCATCCTTTTTATCCGATGAATAGAATATCACTGGGATGAGAAGTGCGTAAAAAAGATCCCACAAAGGGAGGAATCGTATGAAACTGGACTCCTTGATCTTGCCAAAACACCTCCCGATAATCCACCATTTTACAATTAAAATGAATGAATACACGGATAAAACCAGCCATCGGTAATCTGTATCAAAGAGCAAAATAACAAAGGAAACCGTTAGCATTAGGAGGCTGAAAGGATATATTCCTAACATTAGTTTTTTAATAACCTTATATCTCTGAGAAGTGGTGTAGTGCCGCGTCTTTTGTCCAATCCAGTTTAACCAGCTGTAACTTCCTTTAGAATAGCAATAGGACGCCGGATCGATATTGATACTGTAGTTTGTTCCTCGGGCACTTTCTTGAACGAAAAGGTCATCGTCTCCTGACGATAAGGAATAATGAGACTTGAATCCGTTGACTGAGTAAAATAATCTTTTTGTGTAGCTAATGTTTCTTCCGACACCCATGTATGGCAACCGCGATAAGGCCATGGAAAAATAACTCACTGCAATCCAGGCAGTATCAAAACGGATCACTCTGTTAAGGAATCCACGCTCACGAATAATTGGTGCATAGCCAAGTACAAGTTCTTTTCCGGGAATAAACCGCGATACCATGCTCTTCAACCATTGATTCGTGGTTGGTTTGCAATCGGCATCCGTAAATACCATGTGTTCGTATTTGGCGCCTTTAATTCCTACGGTCAAAGGAAGTTTTTTTCCGTACTTGGAATGTTGATTCTTCTCCAGCTCTATGTAGCGTAAATGGCTAAACTGGCGACAAAGCGCATCGAGAATATGGGACGACTCGTCTACCGTGTGGTGGTTGACAACTATCACTTCAAATTTTGGATAATCTTGCTCAAGAATGAAAGGCAATTTCTCGTACAGATTATCAGCTTCATTTCTTGCAACGATAATTACGGTAACGGGTGGTAAACTGATATCATCGAGTGTGGGCCGTTCCCTGTAAAAAGCAAGTTTTCCGTAGACAATTAGAATGTACGTGAAGTTAATTATTGCCATAAAGGCAAAGAACAGAAAGATAAAAAGCGGCAATCCGAGCTCGAAGGTGGGCAAAAAGTACATTCGTCAACTTTGTACAAAGATGGGGACTAATGTAAATACCTGTATCTTTGTTGGGTTATTTTTTAGCAAGATATGCATTTTGACCTCCTGACCACCGATGGAAAATCCAGTGCACGCGCGGGATTGTTGCATACGGGGCACGGAGCAATCGAAACACCCATTTTCATGCCTGTAGGTACAGCCGGGTCCGTAAAAGGAGTTCATCAGCAGGAATTACGCGACGATATTGGAGCTCAGATCATCCTTGGCAATACTTACCACCTTTTTTTGCGCCCGGGTCTGGAAGTTTTGGAAGCAGCCGGTGGGCTGCACCAGTTTATCAATTGGGAACGCCCCATGTTGACCGACAGCGGTGGATACCAGGTTTATTCGTTGAGTGGCTCACGGAAAATTACGGAGGAAGGGGTTAAATTTCAGTCTCATATCGATGGAAGCTATCATTTTTCACCCCTGAAAGAGCTATAGATATACAGCGAACCATTGGAGCGGATATTATTATGGCATTCGATGAATGCACACCTTATCCCTGTGATTATACCTACGCCCGGAATTCAATGCACATGACGCACCGCTGGCTTAAGCGCTGTGTTGACCGAATGGCGGAAACAGATCCCAAGTATGGGTATGACCAGTACCTGTTTCCAATTGTTCAGGGAAGCGTATACAAGGATCTGCGCTCAGAATCCGCAGAGGTCATAGCCTCTTTTAATGCTCCTGGGAATGCCATAGGCGGCTTGTCTGTGGGGGAACCGGAAGAAGATCTTTATGAAATGACTGCACACGTGACATCCATTTTGCCAAAAGAGAAGCCGAGGTACTTAATGGGAGTAGGGACACCTGTGAATTTGCTCGAATGCATTGCGCTTGGAATAGATATGTTTGATTGTGTCATGCCAAGTCGCAACGCAAGACATGGGATGCTGTTTACTTCCGAAGGAATCATCAATATAAAAAATGAAAAATGGGAGAAGGATTTTTCTCCTCTGGATCCGAATGGCACCGCCTATGTGGATCAGGTATATACAAAAGCTTATTTGCGTCATTTGTTAAAAGCAAAGGAAAATCTCGCCATTCAAATTGCGACGATCCATAATTTGGCGTTTTACCTTCAGTTGATGAAAGATGCACGCAGGGAGATCCTTGCAGGGACATTTACAGATTGGAAAAACAGAATGATTCCCAGATTAAAAAACCGCCTTTGATCTCATGTTAAAGATCCTTGATCGCTACATTCTTGGAAAGTTTTTGTCGACTTTCTTTTTTATGCTTGGTATCATCATGCTGTTGGCGATGGTGTTTGATCTTTCTGAACGGTTGAGCGAATTCATAGATAATCAAGCTCCGATAAGTGCGATTGTCTTGGATTATTATGTGAATTTCATTCTTTATTACGGCAACTTGTTTTCCTCCATGATCATCTTTGTTTCCGTCATCTGGTTTACTGCCAAACTCGCTCAGGATACAGAGATCATTCCCATGTGGAATAGTGGCAAGCCTTTTTCCAGGTTTTTGAGGCCATATATAATGGGAGCGACAGTTATTATGCTCATCTCCCTTGTAATGAATCATTTTATTTTACCAAAATCCAACAGAGTTCGACTCGATTTCGAAGAAAAGTACTATCGGGACGCGATGTCTGTGACGGATTATCATGCGGAGTATCCGGGAGATCAGGTAGTGTATTTTTCAAGCTATTACCAGGAGGACAATCTAGCGAATGACTTTGTTCTGGAAAAATGGAAGAATGAAAATGAGATCGACTATTTTCTCAAGGCACGAACAGCAGAAAATGTGAGTGGAACCAATAAATGGATCCTCAGAGATTACTACGAACGAAAGGTAGGGTATCCAAATGACAGGGTTATTGAAGGGCAACGGAAAGATACTGTTTTTGATTTCAGGATCGAGGAAATGGCGCAGAGGGAAAACATTGCTGAAGCAATGACGTACAGTGAGTTGCGTTCCTTCATTGACCGCGAAAAGAAAAAGGGATCAGGAAATGTGCCGATGTACGAAATTGAGTTGTATCAACGCACCTCTTATCCCTTTGCGGCGTACGTATTGACAGTGATAGGTGTTTCAGTCTCCTCCAGAAAAAAACGTGGAGGAATTGGGGTGAATATCGCCATTGGCTTGATGATCATTTTTGTCTATATTTTTGCCATGAAGGTTACCACAGTAGCTGCCTTGAATGTAGGTTTTCCTGCCTCTGTCGCTGTGTGGGTTCCAAATGTCATCTTTGGCGGGGTGGCTTATGTCCTTTATCGCTTCGCACAGAAATAAGTGTTGAATATGTTGATAAATCGTTAGGCTGCGCCGCTGCAGGGATCTTTAGCATTTGATTAATTGATTACTTTTGTTACACATTGTAATAGAATGGAGAGTACTATCAACCAAGAGGCAACCCTCGAGCAGGCAATCGACCTGGGATTACGCGAAGACGAGTTTGGAATGATCAAAGAAATTCTCGGGCGCACACCAAATTTTACAGAAACTGCTGTTTATTCGGTGATGTGGTCTGAGCATTGTTCGTACAAGAATTCCATTGTATGGTTAAAAACGCTCCCAAAAGATGGTCCGCACATGCTCGTAAAGGCGGGTGAGGAAAATGCCGGTCTGGTAGATATCGGTGACGGTTTGGGGTGTGTTTTTAAGATTGAATCACACAACCATCCCAGTGCGCTTGAGCCCTATCAGGGGGCAGCCACCGGTGTGGGGGGTATCAATCGGGACATCTTCACAATGGGTGCTCGACCGGTTGCCCAGCTGAACTCACTGCGTTTTGGGAATATTGAGAATGCGCGCACCAAATGGCTCGTTAAAGGAGTGACCAAAGGTATTGGTGACTACGGGAATGCGTTCGGTATTCCGATTGTGGGGGGCGAGGTATTCTTTGATGATTCATACAATACAAATCCTTTGGTGAATGCCTTTTCTGCAGGAATCATTGACACAAAAAAGATCATTTCTGCGAAAGCGAAAGGTCCGGGAAATCCTGTTTTTATCGTCGGTTCGGCTACAGGAAAGGATGGGATAGCTGGAGCGGCGTTTGCTTCCAAAGATATTACTGAAGATTCTGCAAACGACCTTCCATCTGTTCAGGTGGGAGATCCGTTCATGGAAAAATTATTACTCGAAGCTACCATGGAACTGTCACAAACTGACGCCATCGTGGGAATGCAGGACATGGGTGCTGCGGGAATAACCTGCTCCACGTGCGAAATGAGTGCAGGGGGTGGTGTTGGAATGGATATTCACCTTGATCGTGTGCCAACGCGTCAAGAGAATATGTTGCCCTATGAAATCCTGCTTTCGGAATCTCAGGAACGCATGCTGGTAGTCGTTCAGAAAGGCAAGGAGGATCTGGTTCATACGATCTTTGACAAATGGGACCTTCATGCTGAAGAAATTGGTGTAGTTACTGAATCTGGTCGTGTACGTTATTTTATGCATGGAGAGATAGTAGGAGATGTTCCTGCCGAATCGCTGGTTTTGGGTGGGGGAGCACCACAATACAAGAGAGAATACCGTGAGCCTGCCTACTATCAGGAATACAAAAAGTTTTCAATTGATCAGGTTCAACAGCCCGTGGACCTTAAAGAAGTGGCGTTCAAGTTACTTGGAATGCCGAATATCGCTTCTAAGAGATGGGTTTATGAGCAGTATGACTCAATGGTTGGTACTAAAACTATGACAACCAATAGGCCGTCCGACGCGGGAGTCGTAAATGTTCGCGGAACGAACAAGGCGCTTGCCATGACTGTGGATTGCAATTCACGCTATGTAAATGCAGATCCGGAGATTGGAACAATGATCGCAGTTTCTGAAGCGGCGAGAAATATAGTTTGTTCCGGCGGAGAACCGAGTGCGATCACCAACTGTCTGAATTTTGGCAATCCATACAATCCGGAGTCATACTGGCAGTTTGTCGGTGCGATTAAGGGAATGTCAAAGGCTTGTTTGAAATTTGAGACTCCAGTTACAGGTGGAAATGTATCGTTCTACAACCAAACAGTGACAAACGGAGTGGAAGTACCTGTGTTTCCTACACCAACGATAGGGATGATCGGAATTGTTGAGGACAAAGACCGTGTGATGACACTGGATTTCAAACAAAAAGGAGATTTGATTTTCATTGTAGGAGACAGCGTTAATGACATTTCATCTTCTGAATACCTCGCATCCTACCATGGTATAAAATCATCTCCGGCACCTTATTTCGATTTGGATAAGGAATATGCGATGCAGCATGTGGTGAAAGGATTGATCAAACATGAATTGGTGAATGCCGTTCACGATGTGGCAGACGGAGGATTGTTTGTTACTCTTGTGGAGATGTCTATTCCGAGACAATTGGGTTTTGATATCGTTACTGATTCGGAGGTAAGAGAGGATGCTTTTCTGTTTGGTGAGGCGCAAGGTCGGGTAGCAGTCACGGTGAGCGAAGAGAAAGAAGAGGAGTTTATTGAATTTATGATGGATTCTGGTGTTAATTTTACACTTTTAGGCCATGTAACGAAAGGAAAGATGATGGTAGATGACGCTCATTTTGGGTTCATCTCTGAGGCTCAGGAAATCTACGACAATGCACTCGGGAATTATCTCGAAAATTAATTTTCAAAAATCAAATGGAATACAATACAACAAGAGGGCGGCTAATTTTGCCCGAATACGGGAGGAATGTTCAAAACATGATTGCCCATGCCATGGAAATTGCTGATCGCGAAGAACGAAACAAAGCAGCGAAGGCAATAATAGAAGTGATGGGTCAATTGAATCCTCACTTGAGGGACGTAGATGATTTTCGTCATAAATTGTGGACACATTTATTTGTAATGTCCGATTTTCGTCTGGATGTAGATTCTCCTTATGAAATCCCGAAGCAGGAAACGTTGAATGAAAAACCTAATCGGATGCAATACCCGAAAAGTAGGATCCGCTACGGGCATTATGGTCAATATACACAACGAATTTTGGAAAGTTCAGGTGAAGTAAAGGATGCGAAGGAGAAGGAATACCTGAAAAGTACAATGGCGAATTTCATGAAAAAGCAGTTTCTCGCATACAACAATGACGCTGTTGAAAATCATGTGATTGCTGATCAGTTGAAAGAGCTTTCAAAAGGAGAATTGATCCTTGAAAATCCTGATGAGCTGGTCAATACAAATACTATTTTACGCTCCATGGGCTTGAACCAAAACAAGCGAAACAACAAGGGCGGATTTAAACAAAAACAGAAAAAGAAATTCAAAAAATAGCACATGGCGTCTTTTGAGATTCACGGGGGCAAACCGTTAAAAGGTGAACTTATTCCACAGGGTGCAAAGAATGAGGCGCTACAGGTATTGTGTGCTCCTTTGCTTACAAGTGAAAAAGTAACTATTTCGAATGTCCCTGACATCGTAGATGTGAATAAGTTAATCAGCCTTCTTCAAACTATGGGAGTGAAGGTCGAAAAGGTTGAAAAAGGAACGTATATTTTTCAGGCAAAGGATATTGACCTGGCTTACCTGGAGTCTGAGGATTTTAAAAAAAGAGCGAGTGCGCTCCGTGGTTCTATCATGATTGTTGGACCGCTTTTGGCGCGTTTTGGAAAAGGATTTATCCCCAAACCGGGAGGCGATAAGATTGGCCGAAGAAGGCTTGATACACATTTTGAGGGCTTTCAAATGTTGGGCGCGAAGTTCAACTATGATGCAGGGGAACATTTTTATTCCATTGAAGCAAAAAAACTCAAAGGAACGTATATTCACCTTGATGAAGCTTCTGTAACCGGTACAGCAAATGTTCTTATGGCAGCTGTCATGGCAGAGGGAAAGACCACGATTTACAATGCGGCATGTGAACCTTATCTTCAGCAGTTGTGCAAAATGCTCAATTCAATGGGAGCCAAGATTGAAGGGATCGGTTCGAATATGCTTCACATTGAAGGAGTAAAAGAAATGAAAGGGTGTTACCACCGACTTCTTCCGGATATGATCGAGATCGGTAGTTTTATCGGTTTGGCGGCCATGACAGGTTCAGAGATTACAATAAAGGATGTGAGCTGGGATAATTTGGGGATCATCCCAAATGTGTTTCGCCGTTTAGGGATCAAGTTGGAGCGGAAGGGAGATGACATCTATATTCCTGCACAGGAGCATTATGAGATTGACACGTTCATAGATGGTTCCATCTTGACTATTGCGGATGCCCCATGGCCAGGATTTACTCCCGATCTTCTATCGATTGTTTTAGTCGTGGCGACACAAGCCAAAGGTTCCGTTCTAATCCATCAGAAAATGTTCGAATCGCGTTTGTTCTTCGTGGATAAGTTGATTGATATGGGGGCACAAATCATTTTATGTGATCCACACAGAGCCACGGTTATTGGTTTGAATAAGCAACATTCACTCAAAGGCATTCAAATGACATCCCCTGACATCCGCGCTGGAGTATCCTTGCTAATTGCCGCGTTGTCAGCGAAAGGAAAAAGTGTCATTCATAACATCGAACAGATCGATCGTGGGTACCAAGACATTGAGCTTCGCTTGAACAATTTGGGTGCAGACATTAGAAGAATAGGCTGATGAAAACAATTCAAACATATTATAAAAAAATTGGAGTCCTTGTTCTTTGTTCCTTGCTCTTTGTTCTCCCACTTCTCTCATTTCGTCCAGAAGAAACAGAAAAAGTAAGCACGGAAGAAAAGAAGAAAGCACCTGAGATCGAGCTCGTTTCACCATCAGGAAAGAAAATAAAACTTTCCAAACTTAAAGGAAAAATGGTCCTTGTAGATTTTTGGGCTTCCTGGTGTGGACCCTGTCGGCGAGAAAATCCGAATGTGGTGGAGGCGTACAAAAAATACAAGTCCCAAAAGTTTACGAATGGAAAAGGGTTTGAGGTTTTTAGTGTTTCCCTGGATCGCGAAGAAGCACCTTGGAAGAAGGCAATTGAAGATGATTGGCTAATATGGAAAAATCACGGTTGGGATAAAGACGGTGTAGCCTCCAAAGCGTATGCTGTATATTCAATTCCATCTGGATTTCTGATTGACGGCGATGGAAATATTGTAGCGCAAGGTCAGGAATTGCGTGGACTCGGTCTGCATATAGCGCTGGATAAATTCGTGAAAAAATAGAATGAAAGATAAGCTACTTTCCAGAAGTGGTGCTGTATGTGAAATTTGTACTTCCGATGTTCAGCTTGAACCTTTTTTGATCGAACCTGGAAATAGTACCATTGCCGATCACCATGTGTTATTGTGTGAAACATGTTACACTCAAGCTTCAGATAAAAACGCGATTCAGCCTAATCGGTGGCGTTCATTAAATGAAAGTATGTGGAGTGAGATACCTGCTGTTCAGGTGTTGTCATGGCGGATGCTTCATCGATTAAAAGAAAATGACTGGGCTCAAGACCTCTTGGGGATACTTTATTTGGAGGATGAAACACTCAATTGGGCCAAGGCCACGGGTGAGGATCGTGAGAAGGAAGAGGCTTTAGTGCATGTGGACAGTAATGGCTCGGTACTCGAAAATGGAGACACTGTCGTTTTAATAAAAGATCTGGATGTGAAAGGTGCTGGATTTACGGCAAAGCGAGGTACATCTGTACGCAACATCCGTTTGGTTCATGACAACCCGGAACAAATTGAAGGAAAAGTTGAAGGACAAAGCATTGTGATCCTCACAAAATATGTAAAAAAATAAGGAGAATTCAGCAATTTTTTCTCCCTACCTTTGCCCCGTGGTAAAGATCCGCAATATAGAATTAGGTGAATTTCCTTTGTTGCTCGCTCCGATGGAGGATGTGAGTGATCCGCCTTTTCGTGCCTTGTGTAAAAAACATGGCGCTGATCTGATGTACACCGAATTCATTTCTTCGGAAGGATTGATTCGTGACGCTGCCAAAAGTGTCCAGAAATTAGATATTTACGAATATGAACGTCCGGTAGGTATTCAGATCTTCGGTGGAGAGATCGAGAGCATGAAGGAGGCGGCAAAGATCATTGAACGCACGAATCCGGATCTGATCGATATTAATTTTGGTTGTCCCGTTAAAAAAGTCACGTGTAAAGGTGCGGGAGCCGGAATGCTTCAGAACATTCCTAAACTCATTAAGATGACCGAGGAGATCGTAAAGGTGACCAATCTCCCTGTTACCGTCAAAACCAGATTGGGTTGGGATGATAACTCCAAATTTGTCGTTTCTACGGCGGAGGCTTTACAAGATGTCGGAATTGAAGCCATTGCTATTCATGGCAGAACAAGGGTACAGCTTTACAAAGGCGAGGCCGACTGGACGCTTATCGGGGAGGTGAAGAACAATCCGCGAATGAAGATCCCTGTTTTTGGCAACGGAGACATAGATTCCTCAGAAAAAGCAGTTGAATACAAGAATCGTTACGGTGTTGACGGGATAATGATCGGTCGTGCAAGCATTGGATATCCATGGTTTTTCAATGAAGTGAAACATTTCATGAGTACGGGTCAACATCTTCCTGCACCGACCATCAAAGATAGGGTAGAGGTTGCACGGGATCATCTTCTTATGTCGGTGAAATGGAAAGGGGAGCATCTGGGCATTGCTGAGATGAAGCGTCATTATACCAATTACTTCAAGGGCATCGCCCATTTCAAGGAATACCGAATGAAGTTGGTTACATCGTTTGACTTAAAGGAAGTATTGGATACCTTGGATTATATTGCTTCACACGAAGAAGAATTTTACTTTGCGTGACACTTATTCGGTTGGTTTTCCGTCGTATTTTCCGGTCTTTTGTGTTGCTTCCTCTTTGGTTGATCTGCTGATACCGTCTTTGTATACAGGTCGACCATACAAGACATAGAATTTAAACTGTACACTGTCGTTTTCATTCAGGATATTATGTTCTGCTCCCGCGGGAATGAAAAGGGCGTCGTTCTCTGACAATTGGTATTCCTCGTCGTTCAACAAACACAAACCATTTCCTGATTCAATGTGAATAAACTGGTCACTGCGTTTATGAGATTCCCAGCCGGTATCTTCTCCGGGTTCCAAACTCATTAGTCCGAGTTGCATGAACTTTCCCGTATACAAAATACTGCGGTAGCTGTAATTGTCATTGGCTGCATCCGAAATGTTTATGTATAGTCCTTTTTTCTGATCTGCACTTTTTGACCGCTGCTTTTTCCATTGCCTGTATTCAGGATCTTTTTTGTGATCTGCACGCTCTTGACAAGAGGAGAGAAAAAGCGAGGGGACGACTAGAATAAGTATGAAGGTTCTCATTGAATTTTTTGTTCAAAACTAGCTCAGTCAAACTTTTGCTTTATTGACAAATGACAATCCGAATTATGGTTTTTCATCAGGATATTAATTCAACGTATTAAGTGAGCCCAATAAAAGTCTTTCACTATTTTTAGCATCGTAAAAAAGAAGAGTATGCAACGATATCAGAGTTATGCCCTTGGTTCTTGGTTTGACGGAGAAGGTGTAGAGACCAATTTATACAATGCCATCACAGGTGAGAAGATCGGTGAGATATCCAGTAAAGGCCTGGATTATGCTGCAATGCTGGATTACGGCAAGAGAAACGGAGGCGTAGCTTTGAGGAAAATGACTTTCCAGGAGCGAGGACGAATGCTTAAGGCTTTGGCATTGCATTTACTTGGGAATAAGGAAAAATATTATCAGGTGAGTGCCTGGACTGGTGCAACGCGGGTGGATTCGTGGATAGATATCGAAGGGGGGATCGGAAACCTTTTCGCAAATGCATCTCTTCGCCGTCAGTTTCCAGATTTGCCTTATTATGTTGACGGTAATGCAGCTCCTCTATCGAAGAACGGAACGTTTATCGGTCATCACATCATGGTGCCTAAACGGGGGGTAGCTGTACACATCAATGCATTCAATTTTCCTGTCTGGGGAATGCTGGAGAAAATTGCTGTGAACTTATTGGCGGGAGTACCTGCTATCGTGAAACCGTCCGGCGCGACGTGCTATTTAACAGAGACAGTGGTGCGAGACATTATTTCTTCTAAAATTCTTCCGGAGGGTGCACTTCAGCTCGTCTGTGGAGCAGGCAGAGGGATCATTGACCACGTGACTGCGGAAGATACGGTAACCTTTACTGGAAGTGCTTCTACGGGATTGATCCTGAAGTCAAATCCGAGAATTTCGGAACACAATATTGCGTTTAATCTCGAGGCAGATTCTTTGAATGCCATGGTTCTCGGAGAAAAGGCTGTTCCGGGAACGGAGGAGTTCAATTTGTTTGTCAAAGAGGCCGTGCGGGAGATTACTGTTAAAGCCGGTCAGAAGTGTACGGCTGTGCGTCGGATGATGGTGCCTGAAAATTACATTGATGAAGTAGAAAAGGCTATTGCAGAGCGCTTGTCCTCGACCGTCATAGGCGATCCAAGTGTGGAAGGCGTGCGCATGGGAGCATTGGCTACAAAGGGTCAGGTGGCCAGTGTGAGAGAAAGCGTGGAACAACTGTCAAAATCCCAACACATTGTTTTTGGCGATCTGGATCATTTTGATGTGCTTGGAGCCGATAAAGCAGCAGGTGCGTTTTTCTCACCGATATTGTTCCGTAACAACGACCCGTTCAACAATACCGATGTGCATGACATTGAAGCCTTTGGTCCAGTTGCTACACTGATGCCATACAAGATTCTGGAGGAAGCCATCGAACTGGCGCGAATGGGAAAAGGTTCGCTTGTTTCATCGATTGTGACTCCATGCAATATCGAAGCTCGTGAATATGTGGTTAATGCAGCGAGCATGCACGGACGTATTTTGATACTGAATAAAGAATGTGCGAAAGAAAGTACCGGACATGGTTCCCCTATGCCATTGCTCACACATGGAGGCCCTGGTCGTGCTGGTGGAGGAGAAGAAATGGGAGGAAAACGAGGTGTATTGCATTATTTACAGCGCACGGCGATTCAAGGGCACCCCACCACCATTACTCAAATCACCCAACAATTCCAGGTTGGCGCAGAGATGCCGGAGGCGAATCCGCACGTGTTCCGAAAACACTTCGAAGAGTTGGTCATCGGAGAAACTGTCTTTACTCACAAGCACACGGTAACTGATGCAGATATTGTCAATTTTGCAAATGTCTCCGGTGATAATTTCTATGCACACATGGATGCCACTTCGTTGGAAGGGACCATTTTTGAGCGTCGGGTGGCGCATGGATATTTTATTCTGTCGAAAGCTGCTGGTCTTTTTGTGGATCCTAAAAAAGGTCCGGTCCTCTTAAATTATGGTATCGATGAGGCACGTTTTGTTAAACCGGTATATCCGGGAGCGACAATTGGCGTGCGTTTTACAGTGAAAGAAAAGATCGATCAGGAGAAACGTTCGGAGGAGGATATCGCAAAGGGTATTGTCAAGTTTTTAGTTGACGTCTATGACGAGACAGGAGAGACTGTTGCTTTGGCTACCATACTTACTATGGTAAAAAAATTAGATCAGGCATAACCTTTTGAAGTTCTGTCCGTAAGGGGTTGATAAAAATCATTAAACAACACATTATGGCAGATTTTAATTTTTTAGATCTTAAGATTGTTACGGATACAACCAACAAAAAGGTAACCGTGAATTTCAATACCCTCAGAGGTACATTTACGCTCAGTTCTTCTTCCACAACTACCATAGGTACTGCAAGTGGAATTTATTTGAAAATTGCATACAGTGGCGGCGGCACATCTACATCGATAACTGTCGATTTAAAAACACTTTCTCTGCCAACCGGAGCATATTCTTTCATTGATTGTGAAATAACGGGCACCCCCAAGAATCCTACGCCTAGGCATATCGCGAAAGATCCAATTGTTATCTAATGCTGATTAATAAGATTAAACATGCTTTGCTACCTCTAGTGGCAATATTAGTTTGCTCATACACTTTACTTTCCCAGTCTCCTTGCAATTTGGTTGAACGGAAGATTGATCAGCTAACTGATTCTGACAGTGAAAATTATAAGTTATTAATTCAGGAACTAGTTAAATGTGAGAAAATCAATGGTATTGATGTTGTTCATAGCAGATCTAATTATCACAAAGCAAGGTTGTATCTCAAAAATGGTGAATTTGAAAAAGCGGACAAATTAATCAGTACATCCTTAGCAATTCAAGAAAATCAAGAAACACGCATTGACTTTAAGCTTCTTCAGGCTGCCTCTTTTATGTTCAAGGGTCAGCCGGACAGTTCCCTGAAGATTTCTAATGAGGTTATTCATTCTCAAATAAGTTCAACGACACAACTAGCCAAGGCATATCAATATGCTGCCAGTTGTCA
>JBEGVI010000171.1:0-5357 GCA_041178485.1 Bacteroidota bacterium
AAGGGGCTGGATTTTTTGTGGATACAAACAAAATTCATGTCTTGGATGATCGCAATAATTTGACTAGTTTTGAGTTAAAGACAAAAGCCGAAGTGGCGCGAGATATTTTGGATCAAATCAGTCTTTACGCATGTTGAACAGATTACTTACAATTTTTGCTCTTGTCCCCTTGTTTGTCATTGGACAAGAATTGAACTGTCAGGTGAGTATCATTACAGATGCACGTCTGGAAGTGACTTCTGTGGAAAAAGAGATCTTTGACCAATTGAAGCAGACCATCTACGACATGATGAATACCACACAATGGACGAAAGATAAATTTAAGGTTGAAGAGCGAATTAACTGCAACATTCAGCTGCAAATCAATTCCATACCATCCCCCGGTACGTATTCTGGTTCAATGCAGATACAATCTTCACGTCCGGCTTTTAATTCTTCCTACAATACAACCATCTTCAATTTTCAGGACGATGACATTCAATTTTCATATTCCCGAAACGCAGTATTGGTATATGCACCCAATCAGTACAGGGACAACCTAACATCGATTCTGGCATTTTATGCGTACTTTATAATTGGAATGGATTATGACTCCTTTTCAATGAAAGGAGGGACACCTTATTTCAATGAAGCTCAACAGATTGTATCCAATGCCCAAACTTCGAGTGCTCCCGGCTGGAAATCCAATGAGGCAGGCAAACGCAACCGGTTCTATCTTGTGGACAATATTTTACATCAGTTGTTTGAGCCATTGAGGGAATGCATTTTCGAATACCATCGGAAGGGAGTAGATAAACTGTATGATGACAAGCTGGCGGCACGAAAGGCCATGTATGATGCGTTGAACAAACTCACTAAAGTGGTTGCGACACGGCCAAATTCGATCAATCTTTTGTCTTTTGTTCAGGCCAAACGAGAGGAACTGAAAAGTCTCTATTCTGATGCAGAAGTGAAGGATAAAAACGATGTTGTATCTCTTCTTAAGAAACTGGATCCGGCCAATGCAAGCAGGTATCAGGAGATCTTAGACTGATGCTCAAACAGCTTCAAATACGAAACTTTGCACTGATTGATCATGTCGAATTGGACTTTGAGCAAGGCTTCACAGTATTGACAGGTGAAACGGGTTCCGGAAAATCAATTTTGTTAGGGGCTCTGGGATTGATCCTTGGAGATCGTGCAGATTTCTCAGTTATTGGTCCAAACGGAGAGAAGGCAGTCGCCGAGGCCCTGTTCTCAATTGACATACATCAATATAAGCCCTTTTTAGATAGAAATGACCTGGATCTTTCTCCCGAAATTGTCATTCGAAGAGAGATACATTCCAATGGCAAGTCACGGGCATTTATTAATGACACACCCGTCGCACTTGGACTTCTGAGAGAAATCACAGGAACACTGTTTTACATTCACTCCCAATACAATACGGTTGAACTTAAGTCTGCAGCATTTCAATTGGAGTTGCTCGACTCTTTAGCCGGACTTTCAGAGGAGTCTGAACGCTTTCGAAAAAATTTCATCCGGTATGAGTCTGACAGGTTGGCGTTGGAAGATTTGAGACGCAAGTTTCAAGAGCTGCAAAACAAGAGCGATTACGATCAATTTCAATTGGAAGAACTGTTACGCCTGGATCTCGAGAAAAATGATTTCAAAGCTATTGAGCAAGAACTTTCTTCAATGTCAAGATCCGAAGAGGTTCGTGAGGCTATTGTAAAACTGGAACACTGTACGAATGGTGATGGTCAGGCAGGGGAACAGTTAAAGCAAATTGAGGGTGCATTCAAAAAACTGGAGGGTGTTCATCCGGATGTGGACGAAATACAATACAGGCTAACATCTATCTTACTCGATTTAAAGGATGTGACAAATGACGCGTCTCGTTTTCTGGATC
Organism: Bacteroidota bacterium; assembly: GCA_041178485.1. Taxonomy (GTDB): domain Bacteria; phylum Bacteroidota; class Bacteroidia; order Flavobacteriales_D; family Crocinitomicaceae; genus M0103. The sequence goes on from JBEGVI010000171.1 coordinate 1,892, forward strand.
GACAATCCACTGATCCGGAGCGAATAGCGCTTTTGTCATCTTTGGTCGATGAGTACAATCGTGTACTCCGGAAACATAACATGATCAGTCAGGAAGAATTGATTGGGTATTGTTCTGAGCTCCAGGGACGTTCACAAGATCTTTCCTCCATGGAAGAAGAAATTAGGAGCGGTGAACTGAATATAGCCAAGCAGAAATCGTTACTCGAAGAAGCCGCACAACAACTTCATTCCAAAAGAAAAGAATTTGCTCCGAAAATTGCTGACAGGATTATTACAATACTTTCTTCGCTGAAACTTTCAGGTACTAGACTCGAATTTGAACTTTGCGAAAATGAGACTCTTACAAGTTCCGGTTGCACAGTACTACGAATGTTGTTTTCTGCAAATGTCGGAATTCCACTTGTTCCGATAGAATCCGCTGCCAGTGGTGGAGAACTGTCACGGGTAATGCTGGCGCTACACAGATTGCTTTCTGATGAGAAGAATTTACCTACCATCCTCTTTGATGAAATTGACACGGGCGTTTCAGGCGATGTCGCTGAGAAAATGGGGAAATTGCTTTCTGAAATGAGTGTACACAGGCAGTTAATTGCCATAACGCACCTTCCTCAGGTGGCTGCGAAAGGGACGTGCCATCTTAAAGTGGAAAAAGTATTGATAAACGGCAGATCACAATCGGGAGTCAGAGGCTTGAACCCGGAAGAACGTACCCAGGAGATTGCACGACTCCTGAGCGGTGAGAAAATTACCGATGCTGCTATTGAGAATGCGAAAATGTTAATGCGCTAGAATGGAGGATCTTTTTCTAAGGTTTGACATTCCCACCTCAACCGATCAATTCACTTTTGGCGAACGGATTTTGTTTCTGGGCAGCTGCTTTTCGGATGAAATGGCAAACCGCGCGGTGTATTCAGGATTCTCTTGTGAATCTAATCCATTGGGTACTATTTTTCATCCGGAACCGATGTACCGCTTTTTAGAAAATGTATTGAAACAGGAAACCGATTGTGATTTGCTCAGTCGGGATGGACGCTGGTTTTGTTGGGATGCGAGTACTTCATTATCAGGTTCTTCCTCTCCGGAGTTGAAGGAGACCATTCAAAGAATTTATGCAGATTGGTTTACATACCTGAAAAAATCGAGAATGCTGTTTGTTACGTTCGGAACGGCCTGGGGATACCATAGAAAGGGCGATTTAAAAGTTGTAGCCAATTGTCACAAGCAACCGAGCACGCTATTCGAAAAGCGCATGTCACATTCACATGAAATTTGTGAAAAATGGGTTCCTTTAATTGAGAAATTAAAAACACTGAATCCCGAATTGGTTGTTGTTTTTACAGTCTCTCCTGTGAGGCATATCCGTGATGGTCTTGTGGAAAACAACAGAAGTAAGGCTGTGCTGCATGATGCAGTTAGAGCCCTTTGTGAACAAACCGGAGCAGGATATTTTCCTTCGTATGAGATTCTGATCGATCAGTTGCGGGAATACCGTTTTTACAAGTCGGACCGTGTGCACCCAAGTGAGGAGGCTGTATTAATCATCTGGCAAAAATTTTTGAATTGCTATACCGATTTGGAAACCAATTCCAAAGTGAAGCTCATTGAGGCCTTTCGTAAATTTTCAAGTCACACCCCTTCAATTTTCCATGCGGTAGAACATGAGAATGAAATTGAACGTCGAAAAATGGAGCTTATTTCAAAGATTCCAAATGTGATTTTGAAATAAAAAAAGATGTTCATTGAACATCTTTTTCAGAGCACTATGGCATGCGAACGATTGTTCCCTTGTATTCAGATTTTTCTCCGGGCAACGGGTTCTTAAGTTTTACGATCCAGATGTATGCTTTGTTCGCATCTACCAATTGTCCCGTAGTGCGGTTTGTTCCATTCCACCCATTGGTAGCATCGCTCGTTTCAAAAAGCGTTACGCCATTTGCCGGATCGATGACCATCATAGAGAAATCCGTATTTCTTTCCGTTAAAGCATAAGGCATGAAGGTAGCGTTCTTTGGGTTCGGTGAGTTCGGCCAGAAGGAATTTACAGCCAACAAATTGTAGGTTTCCTCGATGGAAATCTGATGGTTCACCGTGGTTGCACATCCTCCGTCTTTAGGCGTTGCAGTGAGCTCTACATCATACGTCCCTTTATTGTAAAAATGGGGAGTTACTTCTCGTCCTGTCAGTTCGCCTTTAAGTGACTCAATTTTCCATGAGAAAGTGCAGCTTTCGCTGGCTTTGGCAGAAAGTGCTGTAGTAGGCACACCGTTTTCATATTTGGAATCACTTTCCACTTCAATGCTTACCTGTACAGCTGATTTTACTTTGAAATCAGCTATTTTGCTGTATTCAATTTTGCCATCAATGGATTTTCCGAAATAGTAATTACCCGGATTTTCGGCAGTAAAATTGAATTTCTTTCCTGCAGGTATTGGATAAACTTTTTGCAGATCAGAGAGAAAAATATCCGATTCATTGCTGTTTTCTATGGAAACATTTTCGCCTGGGCAAAGATCAGAAACAGTAGGATATACAACCGTTTTTGGAGATTCAGGTGTAGTGTTCTCCTGAGAAACAGGGTAGGAGTCCTTCAGCCAGGTGTCGGATGATTTTACGCCATCGGAATAATTAGTCGTGCCATTTTTATCGCTCACAATGGAAACTTGAGAAGCGTCGGATTCCATGTTCGATCCTTGCGCTCCAACTGCGGATTGACCATCTGACTTAGTCGTAGCTGTATTTTCATCAGAGTTGTCAGCAGTTTGATGTTCAGCTATTTCACTGTTTGAGGTAGTATTCCTAGAAGCTACTTGATCCGCTTTACTTTTAGAGTTATTCGAAAAATACAGGGAACCTAAGGCAACCACTATTACTAGTCCGCCGCCAAAGAACCATTTCCATGAGGAGCTCCCACCCGAAGCAGGGAAACGCTTATCCAATGTTCCGGCCAACTGATTCCATGCGGCAGGATCATACGGAACTTCATATTGGTTAATGACTTCCTTGAACTTATCTTCTAAATGATCTTTCATCGTCATTCAATTTTCATAAATTTTTCATTCAACATCCGTTGAAGGTTGATCTTTGCTTTAGCGAGGTTTGATTTGGAAGTCCCTTCACTGATGCCCAAGAGATCGGCAATTTCTTTGTGTGAATATTCCTCCAGCACATACAAATTGAAAACTGTACGGTAGGCAGGCGACAATTTTTGTATTGCTTCCATAGCGATTTCTCCTTTCAGTTCTGAAAGATCCACTTCCTCTCTGGCAATCATAGGGTCTTCTGCTCCCAGTTTGAAGTCGTTGTCATCGTCCGTACGAAAAGGATCTTTTTTCGATTTTCGGATCGCGTCGATTGCTGTATTCGAGACAATTCTTCGCAACCATCCTTCAAAAGAACCCTTGTAATCAAATGCACTCAGCTTTTCAAAGATCTTAATGAAACTTTCCTGGAGAATTTCCTGTGCG
>JBEGVI010000172.1:0-18568 GCA_041178485.1 Bacteroidota bacterium
ATCAACTCGATTCTTTTCATTACCACTTCGTGCAGCGTATCCTGTAACTGGTGCTTATCGTCCAGTGGAATGATCATGTGAGGCCGATCCCTCAAAACGGGTCCTTTCCAGAGAATATTCCGAACCCATGGAAAATCTTTTTTGCCTTGTATTTCAGGCCATTGCCAAATTACTTGTTTTGATTGAAGAGTACTTCTGTAAGGTTTGAGTACTTTTCGGTACCAAGATCCCCCGGTTTTTAGTTCCCAAGAATCGTAAGGATCAACAGTTACCACATTTATTAAATTCAGCTGGTGCCAATTGATTTCATTGAACTGAAAGGAGGATACACTCTGTTTGTCGCTCACGAGAAAAATACCGTTGAAATCGGCCATGAAATATTTGACGTTGGATGCTGACATTAGTCTCTTTTGCGTTCTTTTTCCGTCCGTACTGTTTTACTTGTGTTGTATTGAGACAATTTTACCTCAACTCGTCTATTCATTGCTCTTCCTTCAGCAGTTTCATTTTCTGTTACAGGTTCGGATTCTCCTTTGCCAGTGGCTTTGATTCGTTTCCCATCAACGCCATTTTGCATTAGATAATGTCTTACCGCCTCGGCTCTGCGTTGTGACAACATTCGGTTTTTCTCAGCGTCTCCGTCGCTATCAGTATGGCCAATTATTTCTGCTTCTACCCCATTGTTTTCAAGAAGATACGCTGCAAGTTCATTCAATTGTGGTATAGATGAGCGAAGCAATTTTGCCTTACCCTTTTCAAATTGAACACTCGGAAGATTAAGCATTTTGACTGTTGTGTTTGTAGTTTCGTCTACGTACGTAACGGTATCCACTCTGGAGTTCTTTTCGATGTAGATTGTGTCATGTACTATACGCTCTACTACTCTCTGTCCTGATTTCTCTCGGTTTTCGTTTGTATTTTCGTTTTCACCAAACAAAAGGGTACGGAAAAGCCAAAGTAGCAGAGTTAAGGAAGCAAGTAATCCAAAGATTCCGCACCCAAAGCGCTGACATCCCTGACCGGTACATCCGCTTGGGAAAAGAGAGGGCATACATCCGTTGGGTTCGTTTCCGATAAAGTTGGAACCGAAAATTCCACCGAAAAGTGAGTTTATCCAGTTTTTCAACCCAAGGTTGAATCTGTAAATCCGATGTGCACAGCCTCTTGAATTTTGAAAACATCCTTGTCTTTCGAGTATGGCATCTCGTGAATTTTCTGTCTTAACGCTATTGAAAATTTCTACCCCTTTTTCATCTACTTGTTTTACCCTGCGCAACATTGCAGGTCCGGAAATTCGGCCATGATTTGTATTTGGAGTGTATGCTATGAAACAATCGTGCAGATACTTCTCAGGTACTGATTCTAAACGTAGTTCACTCCAATCTAAAAGTTTCTGGTCAACAACCTTGGGCTGCTGCTCTACTCCCATTAGAATCCCGTCAGCATACATTCTCTTGCCGTCAGTGGCATCTGTATGGTTGTAATATTCTATAATTTCTTTTTCAGTTGAACGAAGATGAGGTCTATCTATGTAGCTGCTCAACCATTCCGTGTATTCTTGTTGAGTGACTTCCTGTGTTTCATAGAATTCGTATTTTGGCTGAAGCGACAGATGACTGAAAATACTTCGGTGTTCTTTTCCAATATGCTGAGTTCCTGATGTAGTGAACTGACACCGCAGAATGCCTTTATAATATGAGTATTCTATCTTCAACGGGGATTCAAGTTCGTCGTCTGTTGCAGAATTATTCTTTGCCACTCTTTCCAAGAGACATTTTTGGCAATTTCGGGAGTTTTTTCTTCTTCAAGATATGGGTTATTCTTGTTTAGAAAGGATAGGTTGGGCTGAACACAGGTTTGGTTCCTCTGTTTCACAATATGATGTGCCTCTGTTTCCAAACGGCTAAAATTTTCGGTAATTAATTCTTTGAAATAACCGTTTACTGATTTTATATATGTATAGTCTTGGTTTCTCATTAATTGAAAAAGCAAATAATGAGGCACAAAAAAACAAGTGAGGACGAATAGACATACCAGTTTGAATGAGTCGAAATTTAGCGAATGTTGAAACAACTGCATAGTGAAAAAGGACTTGTTTACTCTTTCATGAAGTCGACTCATTTTCTTCTCGAAAAAATAGTTAGAATTGGTTTCGTTGGATTTTTTCTCGAACATCTGCTCAGATTGTCGGTAATTTTCAAGGGCTCTTGTTCTCAACTCAAGGTTATAATTCATACTTGCCTTCCAATTGAGCAATACGTTCAGTGGAAAAATGATCACGCACGCCAACAGTCCCAAATAAAAGAGCCGAAATACGGTTGTAAAACCCGGTATCGGACTGTTTACAAATGAACCTGGAAGGCCTTTTCCCTGAATTCTATCGTGCCACCATTTTTTCAATGCCTCCCATTTTTCCTTGAAAGAGGTTCGGATGATCTTTTGTTTGAATGTGTCTACAAGAGAGATCGATGGTTTTATTAGAATAAGCGAAAAGCGAAAGATACTGATCAAAACAAAGGTGCCTATTGCAGCAATTGGAATGGCTACAATGTAGCTGCCGGAAACAAACAATCCAATGATATAGGTAGCTATAATGGCACTTACAAGAACGACCAGAATAGATGTCAGAACGAGCAGAATACTCGAACGTTCTTTCGCGCTGGAGGAGGCGTAAGGTCCAGGTTCAAGCCCAAGTAATTTTATGGCAATCAGATCGATCAAGCGTTTCCTGAATTAGTCGTAGAATCGTTCGGGTTGTTGTAGAACTTAGTTGGATCATCTTTGATTTCCTTCATCTTGTTTCGTTCCCATTCTTCAATGATTTGCTTATTGAGATTGACCTGACGCTGCATTTTCTCTTCCCGTTCGGCTTTGGCAGCCTCGTAGTCGAGATACGTGTATTTCTCCATGTGTAGCAATCCGTTTGCCCCTTCATAAAGCTTTGACTCAGAGATTACACCGGCTTCCACCTGTTGAAGTTTGTTATAGTTTTCTACCATGTAATCATAAGGACCTTTATTGAGCATCATCTTAAAGAAGATAGGCCCCATCTCAATACACAGGAATACCCCCAGGATGATCCATGGAATGATGCCGCCAATTTCGTGAGAGATCTGAATTCGTTTCAATAATCCATCATACCCATGCGAACGTTTTTCGTTGTCTTTGTAGGCTTTTCTGAGATCGTCCGAAAGCTGATTTATCTGGCCATCGGTAAAATTCAATTGTTTTCTCCACGCCTTTACCTCGGCAGTTTTAAGTTGAATGAATTTGTCTTTTTCTGCACGTTTCGTATCAATGTCCATCTGCATTTTCTTTGCTACAGGGCCAAAACCATAGGCTCTTTTGTCTTGCATCTCCGCTTGTTGACGTTGAACCAGTACGTCAATCTCATCGTCGTATACCTGTAATTCAGCTTCGTATCCTTTCAATTTATTTTCGTACTCTTTTTTATCTTTTTCGAGTTTGGCAACCTTTTGTTTGAAAAGTATGTCTGTTTGTGCATTTAGTTTTTCTGCGTATTCCTTCTGATAAGCACTTAGTTCAGAATCAATTTCTGATTCCAGAATCTTAATCTCCAGTGGTGCGGATATAGCAAATCCCAGGATTAAGGCAATGATGATCCTCGGAAGCGCCTGACCAAATTCCTTCCAGGTAACTTTGTCTGTTCCGTCACCTTTACCTGTGGAGGAGACAATAAAACGGTCGAGATTCAGAATAATGAGTCCCCATACAAGTCCAAAAATGATGGATCCAATAAGAGCTCCCCAACTGAAGGTATCATTTATGGCATTGTTCTTAGGTCCAAAGATCGTGTAAAAAGCAAAACCTCCTGAAAAACATGCGAGTAAACCTGTACAGAATACAATTCCACCAATACCAGCATATTTGACACGGTCCTGCATAGGTGATTTCATTAAAAAATGCTGATCAGCACCAGCACACCACCAGAGTGCTTTTGTTACCGAACTCGCTGAATGTGCATAGGATGGATTTTCCATGGGGTTATGTATTAGTATTTAGTTTTGATTTTTGTATTTCACTTAATTCTTGCCAGTTGATCGCAACTTTTGGTTGCGTGTTGATGAGTGTAATGTCGGATTTTGACATTTTAGGCACTTTAATGTTCACTGTTGGAGCAAAAAATCGAGTTGGGTTGACAGGCCTACGAAAGTTTTCCGCATGAAGACTATCTGGTAATTTTATGGCATGAATCCTTGCTGTATCAATGTTTAAAGGAATCCGAATCACTTCAGGAAATGGCTTCCAGAGTATAATTTTAATCCAGGGATAGTGTTTATTCAAAACACTTTGGAACGAGCTTTTCTTTCCACGCCAGAAGATACGCTGCCAGAAAAAAGCAGGTCTTTTGAGTCCGGGTATGGGTGAGGGTGGATTGTACAGCAGTGTTACCAACCAAGCTTGGGGCAGATCAAATTCGACTTTCAAGTCCAATCCGTCAATCAAATAACATACAGAACGACTTTCATTTATATATAGCGGGGATGCCATGCTTCGAATATAAAAATTAAGTTTTAATGGTTATGCGTTCTTGGGTCAAAGAATTAAAGTACTGATATTATTCTCATTTTCGATATCTTTCGCCTTCAATATAATCATGAAGGTGAAAAACTATAAAAGAATTGTAGATTCCCAGTCAGAGCTTACTGAATTGATGATTCCTTCTTATGCAAATTTTGGAGGCAAAGTGCATGGAGGAATACTTTTATCATTGATGGACAAGGTTGCCTATGTGTGTGCTTCAAAACATGCCGGAAGTTATTGTGTAACAGTAGCAGTGGATGGAGTAGAGTTTTTATCCCCGGTTGAGGTGGGCGATCTGGTGTCACTAAAAGCTTCAGTGAATTATGTAGGCAACACTTCGATGATCATTGGAATACGGGTAGAATCGCTTAATCCAAGAACTCAATTAAAAAAACATACTAATTCATGTTATTTTACCATGGCAGCCAAAGACGATGCTGGAAATTTGCTTCAGGTTCCCGGATTGATCATTGAAACAGAAGAGCAACTTCGAAGATTTTGCGAAGGAAAGCACCTTAAAAGCTTGTCAAAACAAAAACGTGAACTTCTAAAATCTGATCTTTCCAGATATACAAAAGATGAGTTAATAGGTATGGTTTTGTACGATAGATGTACTCTAATATTCGCATAATATGGGGTATCCAACAGCGGATAAACAGTAGACTAATTTCCTGTATCAGTTCACTTTTCGAAAAACAATAAGTTCATGCCATAAAAAGAATCTGCAACCAAACAGAAACGCCGGATTACTCTGGCGCTCCCCTAACTTTTTATTGAATTTTTCTTACAAATGAATTACCTCTCCGTATGCCGCCGCCGCAGCTTCCATAATTGCCTCGGACATCGTAGGATGCGGGTGTACAGTTTTTATCAATTCTTCACCAGTTGTTTCGAGTTTCCGAATGGCAACAATCTCAGCAATCATTTCAGTGACATTGGCTCCGATCATATGTCCGCCCAATAATTCGCCATACTTGGCATCAAAGATCAACTTCACGAATCCGTCTTTTGCTCCAGCGGCACTTGCTTTTCCTGAGGCTGAGAACGGGAATTTACCTACTTTGATATCGAAACCAGCTTCTTTAGCAGCCTTTTCAGTATAGCCAACAGATGCGATCTCCGGCGAACAATAGGTACACCCAGGGATGTTTTTATAATCGAGCGGTTCAGGATGATGTCCGGCAATCTTTTCAACGCAGATGATTCCCTCTGCAGAAGCCACGTGTGCAAGGGCAGGAGTAGGGATCACATCTCCTATCGCAAAGTATCCCGGAATGTTTGTTTGGTAATAGTCATTCACCAGAATTCGGCCTTTGTCGATTACGATTCCTACATCTTCCAAACCTAGGTTTTCAATATTTGCCTGTATTCCAACGGCAGAAAGAACTACATCACATTCGATCTTCTCTTCACCTTTGGCAGTTTTTACAGTTACGGTGCACCCTTTGCCTTTCGTGTCTACAGATTCTACGGATGCGCCTGTCATGATGTTGATGCCTGATTTTTTGAACGATTTCTCCAGTTGTTTGGATACTTCCTCATCTTCAATAGGAACAATGTTTGGCAAATATTCAACGATGGTTACCTCCGTGCCGATGGCATTGTAGAAATACGCAAATTCAACACCGATCGCTCCCGAACCAACGACCACCATTTTCTTTGGTTGCGTTTTCAAGGTCATGGCCTGACGGTATCCAATGATTTTTTCTCCATCCTGAGGCAAATTTGGCAGCTCTCTTGAACGCGCTCCTGTAGATATGATGATTCCCTTATCAGCAGAATATTCCGAAGAGGATCCATCTTCAGCCTTCACACTGACTTTTTTACCCGCCAGCAATGTTGCGTTTCCTTTGATTACATCGATCTTGTTTTTTTTCATGAGGAACTGAATTCCTGCGCTCATCCCGTTGGCTACTCCTCGGCTTCGATCCACCATCGCTCCAAAATCCGCATTCGCTTCTTTCACCGTGATTCCATAATCGCTGGCATGTGTCAGGTATTCAAAGACATTCGCACTTTTTAATAAGGCTTTTGTGGGAATACATCCCCAATTCAAACAAATACCACCCAAAGATTCACGCTCAATGATGGCTGTCTTTAAACCAAGTTGGGATGCACGGATGGCAGCAACGTAGCCACCTGGACCACTTCCTACAACGATAAGATCATAATTCATATTTCCTGACTCTAATTTGCTTTGCGAATTTAACGATTTAAATCATTTGGGTTGAACAGGCAAGGTGTTCTTTTGGATTTGTTCGCCCTGAAGGTAGTATTTGCGCGCTTTTTCCACATCACCTAATGCTTCATATGCCATGCCTAAATATTTGTAGGCCAGAGGTGTGTCCCACTTACATGCAATGGTTTGATTCGAGTAATTAATGGCAGTTTGATAGTGCTTGATCGCTTGCTCTCGCTGGTTTTGCTGAATACTCAAAGCACCCCGGTTTATGTATGCGGTAGCCATGTTTACCAATGCATCGGCATAACAGTCTCTCGATTTTTCTATTGCAATTTGGAAATTCATTTCAGCTGAATCTGTAATGTTCATAAATCCATAGCACGTGCCTAGGTTGTTGTACACAGTGGCATCCATGTTATTCATCGTCAAACGTTTTTCGTAATGTTGAATGGCCTCTCTGTATTGCCCTTTGTATTGAAGTATTTTGGCAAGGGTGCTGTGAGCCTCAGGAAATAAGTCAAGAATTTTGATTGCAGACCGGAGTTCTTTTTCAGCAAGGTCGTAGATCTTTTTCTTCTCGTCCTCTGATTTGGTTTGCAGGGTGTCGTGATTGGTCATCATGTTTGCATGGTAATACAGCATATGTGCACTTTTCGGAACAGTATTTACATCCTTATCAAACAGGATCTTGACATTTTTCCAGTCTTTGTTTCGATCAATCGTTTTGGCTCCAAAAAAGATAAGAATCGGAACGATGATCAGCCAGTTCAACGGGCGTTGTCCGAAAAGGTCACCTACTTTTTCGGGGATTTGTTCCATGGATTTCGTAATTCTCGCAATGAGATAAGCTATTACTATACAAAATCCGAGAGAAGGAAGAAAAACCAGTCGCTCAGCCATGTTTGTTCCGATGAGCATAAATACATTGCTAACAATGGAAATGGTGATGAGGTAAAAGAGTATTCCGTAACTGTATGCTTCTTTATTCTTTAAGCCTCGCCAGGCAAAAAACAGTCCTGTAGCATGAAGTGCAAATGCCAGTAGGAATCGAGCATTTGCGACGCTAGTAACGAGAGGAATGGTGTTGAAGGAATAGTCGCATGAGAGCGGATGTGGATAACATAAAAGGGATACGTACCTTCCCAGGATCTCAATTGCAGTCATGCGCTGATGCATGAAATCGGTGGTTGCCATAATGGAATTGTCCGCAATGTTGATGCTGGTAAGTCCTAAACCACCGGTGACCGAATGGTGTATGTAGAGGTAGCAAACCGCGACTGCAGTAGATACACCTGTGATCTTCGCCATACGGTCTATTGCTGCGCTTGAGAAAAAATAAAGTGTTACAGGCATCAAACCAAGAAAGGTTATGGCTGATTCTTTAGAAAGTAATGCGAGAAAAAAACTTGCACCAGTAAGGAGCATCCAGCGTTTTTTGGCACTGTCGGCATACGATTTGGCGTACCACAATCCGAGGAGCATGAAAAACATGGCCATCATTTCATCACGGCTCTTAATGTTTGCAACAACTTCCGTATGAATAGGATGGAAGGCAAATAAGAGTGAAGCCAATAGGGATACGTAAAAATATCTTGGAAAAAATCGGTTCAGCAATAGGAAGATGAATCCGCACAATAGGCTGTAAATGAGTATGTTTACCTTATGGGATAGCTCCGGTTTTCCGCCGCTCTTTTCATATTCCACGGCGAACATGGCTTTGCTCAGGGGACGGTACAGGTTGTCTTCGAAATTCATGCCCGTCCGGTATCCGTGTGTGAAAATATCCCCGATTGCTTCACTGCCCTTTACGGTAAATTCGTTGTCTACAATCACTGAAAAATCATCGAGGTTGTAGTTGTGATTCGCCGTGTTTGAGTAGAGTAAACCCCCGACAACAGCAATCACAAATGCAATAGCGTAGACTAAACGCTTTGATTTTACAGGGTTTTCTGCTTGGCTAGCCAAAACGTTTTTTAATCCCTTGCTTTCTTGTGTTTTTTCTTGTGCTTTGGCGGGCTGGAATTTCTTCTTACTCATAACTCAATTAACTGCATAAATGTACTCTAATCGCAAAAAATCTAAACTATGTAGATGAAAAAAACGCCTCTCTCGAGGCGTTCAGATCAAATTAAAATTTCATTTCCCTGCAGATCGTCCGAATGGTCAGCGTCAACTTTAGTGTTTCTTGAAAAACGGGCTTGAATTCGGTCGACAATGTAATACATCATGGGTACCACGATGATGGTCAGGAACATCGAACTTGTCAATCCTCCGATGAGAATCCATGCCAGACCATTTTTCCATTCTGCACCTGATCCGGTTGCTGTAGCAATTGGGATCATACCAATCACCATGGCAATGGTTGTCATGAGGATCGGACGCATTCGTTCGCGCACAGATTCCAGCAATGCAGTGTAGGTAGACATGCCTTTTTCTTTGAGGTGGTTGGCAAAATCCACAATCAGAATCGCATTTTTTGCGACCAATCCAAGGAGCATCAACATTCCCAGCATGGTGAAAATTCCCATATTCGATGAAGACAGATTGAGCGCAAGGATTGCACCGATTAGCGATACCAGTATTGAGAAAAGTACCACAAACGGGTAGACAAAATTGTCATACAAAGCCACCATGATCAGATAAACGAGGATCAATCCGATTCCCATTGCCGTGCCAAGAGCGCCCATGGATTCCTTTTGGCGCTTGACCTCGCCACCCCAGAGCAAGCGAACATTTGGGTCAAGTGGTTCTTTTTTCAGATAGTCTTCAATCTCTTTGGATACATTTCCTGAGGCAGTACCAAGTACATAGGCCCTCAATGTTGTGTTCGAAATACGGTTTTTACGTTCGAGTGAACCTTCCCCGTTAGACATGTAAACGTCAGCAAATTCAGACAACCGGACCTGTTTGCCGTCATTCGTAGAAAACGTCATGGAGCGGATATCGTCAACATTTTTCCTGTCGAATTTGTCTACCATTACGCGAATGGCGTATTCCTGGCCTTTGTCGTCGAAGCGGTTGTCGTCACTTCCCGTAAGAGCGTTTTGAAGTTGCATTCCAACTACTGCGATCGGAAGTCCCAATTGCCCCATTTTTTCGCGGTCAAGTTCCACGCGCAGTTCTGGTGTGATATCGTCTGTCGAAATCGTTGGATCCTTGGCTCCCTTGATCGTTAAGATTTTGTTTTTCAAACGTCGGGCTTCCTTAATCAAAAGTTCGTGATCGTCTGAAGAAAGGAAGATCTCTATAGGAGCTTCTTCTGATTCAACCATTCCAATGTTCAATGCTTTCACTTCAATGCCTGGGAATGAATTTTCAATTTTCTTCCGAATTTCGGACATGTATTTTATGGTAGGGTATTTCTTTTGCATGCCCGGTTTCATTTTTACGGTCAGTTCGGAACGGTTTTCGGATCCAAATGATGCCGCGCCCATTCCTGAGCTCGGACCTCCAACATTCGCAAAAACAATGTCAACTACATCTTTTTGAGCCAATAAGAGTTGTTCGATCTTCATGGTGGTGGCATTGTTTTCTTCAAAAGTTGTGCTCTTGTCGTATTTCAATTTGATCATGAATTTGCCCTGATCACCCTGAGAGACAAACTCTTGTCCGACGATTCCTAGCCCCATTGTTGCAAAAGATGCAATGAATAGCACAACGACCATACCGCCCATGATCAGTTTATGTCGAAGCGACCATCCAACGAGCTTTACATAACTCTCAGTGAACAATTCGACCCGTCGTTCGAACCAGATCAAGACTGCCTGAAGTGGATTTTTAGGGTTGAGTTTGACTTCCTTGGCAAACCGAGAAGCTAGCCACGGAGTAAGTGTGAAACACACAAACAAGGACATCAATGTCGAAACGACCACCACAATGGAGAACTGTTGAAGAATGTCAGAGATTGTTCCTTCGATAAACACCACAGGGGAGAACACAACGACGTCCACCAGCGTAATTGCTAGGGCAGTGAAGCCGATTTCATTTCGTCCGTCCAACGCTGCTTTGCGCCGTGGTTTGCCCATTTGAAGGTGTCGGTAAATGTTTTCAAGTACCACAATGGAATCATCTACCAGAATACCAATTACCAAAGACATTGCGAGCAAAGTCATCAGATTGAGTGTGTAGCCCAGAAGATACATTGCTACAAAGGTCGAAATGAGTGATGCCGGGATCGAGACAAGTACGATGAACGCATTTCGCAAACTGTGCAGGAAAAGGAGCATCACAGCAGCAACAAGCAAAACTGCGAGCTCGAGATCGTGAATTACGGCGTTTACTGATTCAATTGTAGGTTTGGAGGTGTCGGTAGCGACTGTGAATTTTATGCCTTTGTCCTTGTATTTCTTTTCAATTGTCTTAAAACGTTCTTTCGTAGCATTCGCCATATCTACAGCATTGGCGTCACTTTGTTTTTTAATTCGAAGTCCGATTCCATTCTGACCATTCAATCGGCTTACAGTGAGTTGATCTGCAGATCCGTCAGTTACGTCGGCTACTTCGCCCAATTTTACAGACGAACCGTTATTAGAATACAAAATCAGGTCTTTCAGATCATTTACGTTTCTGAACTTTCCGGACAGTCGAACAGTAATTTGCTCCGAACGGTTTTTGATCTTTCCGGTTGGAAAATCTACGTTTGCTCCGCTGATTGCTTGATTCACAGATGACAGTGACAGTCCGTACGCTTTTAATTTATCCTTGTCAACATTTACGCGGAATTCACGTCGCTCCCCGCCGATTACCTGAACTTCAGCAACGCCTTTTGTTTGTTTGATCTGCGGAATGAGCTGGTCGTCCATTAACTCCATAAACTCCCTGTCGTCCATGTTTTCTGCTACAGCGCTTACCTGAAGCACCGGGGAAGCGTTGGGCTCTATTTTTGCCAATACTGGAGAACTTGCCCCGTCTGGAAGCTTGTTCAATACATTGTTGACTTTCCGTTGGGCATCTTCCAGCACGGCATCAATGTCAGCGGATGCCTTGAATTCAAGCAGAACAATAGATGCATTGTCCAAAGAAAAAGATGTAACCTCTGAGATATTTTCCAGTCCGGAAAGCGCATCCTCCAGCGGTTTGGATACCTGACTTTCCACGGTTGCCGGTGAGGCGCCAGGGTAGGTGGTCGTAACCGTTAAAATTGGCGGAGAGAAATCAGGGAGTAATTCATAGCTCAATTGATTGTAGCACAGTAAGCCTCCACCAACAAGAATTGTGAAAATAACAATGATGAAAGAGGGACGTTTGATCGAAAGTTCGGTAAGTGTCATGGCTTAGTTGCTGATTTTAACATTCGTATTGTCCTGGATGTTGACTTGTCCTTTTGTAACGATTTGGTCGCCCGGTAGAATTCCTGAGATCACTTCGATGAATTCACCATCTGAAGTTCCTGCATTGAAAGAGGTGAGTTTGGCTTTGCCATTTTTCACGACGTATACTTTAGGGTCTTTGGTCGAACCAACCAGTGCTTTTCGTGGAATAGACATTGAAGTAACACTTTGGGCATTTTTCAAGGAAGCAGTTCCATACATGCCCGCCATGAGATCGTTTCCTGAGTTGGGTACATTCACCTGAACTTTAAAATTGTGCGATTTGTCCGCTTGAACTGAAATG
Source organism: Bacteroidota bacterium (assembly GCA_041178485.1). Classification (GTDB taxonomy): domain Bacteria; phylum Bacteroidota; class Bacteroidia; order Flavobacteriales_D; family Crocinitomicaceae; genus M0103. The sequence goes on from JBEGVI010000172.1 coordinate 12,341, forward strand.
TAGGTTATGGTGCCGTTAAAGAGTTTTTCACCGTACACATCGGCTTTCACTTCAACGGGTTGTCCTGTTTTAAACTTGAGAATGTCGCGTTCGGGAACAGAAATGGTAAGTTTTAAAGATGATATATCAGTGATTTCTACTAAAGGCGAGCCAGGACCGATCACTGAACCAAGGTCTACCATTTTTTTTGTGATGACACCCGAAAATGGAGCAGTAATGGAGGTGCTGCGAAGCTGTTTCTGAAGTTGTTTTTTCTGAAGTTCGGCAGATTTTAGTCCGAGCTTTGTTTTTTCCAGCTGTACTTCGGGGATGGCCTTGTCTTTTGAGAGAGCTTCATTGCGTTGGTCGTCATTGCGCTGGCCTTCGATGGAAACTTCTACGTTTTGAAGTTGAATCTGCAGCATTTCATCGTCTATTTTTGCAATAAGTTGCCCTTGGGTTACACGGTCTCCTTCCTGCACTTCCAAACGCACAAGTTTACCCGAAGCATCAGAAGCGATCATGTTTTGTCTGAACGGATCAAAGCTTCCGAGATAATTGAATGCACTGGCAAAGGTGTGCATGGAAGGTCTGCTTGTTTCTACTAGGATTGGGGCCTCTGCATCGTGGATGTAAATCTTTTCGGCTGCTTTTTCTTTATTGGATTTTAGTTTAAGTACCGTCAGCGCAATAAGCAGGATTCCGACTGCGATCAGGATGATGTTTTTCTTGTTCATGTTGAATGGAATTATGTGAGATTATTTGAGGTTTCCTATGGATCTTAAGTATTCGACTTCGGCTTGACGCAGTTGAATGTATGCGGCAACCACGTTTGTTTGAGCCTGCTGCAATCCGTTGTCTGCAGTGATCATGTCATTTGAACTGATCGTTCCAAGCGAAAGCCTGGAGGCGGCTTGGTCGTAGATGTTCTGGGCGAGTTTGAGTTGTTCTTTTGCCAGGTTTAAAGAATTTGTTTGCACCTCAATCTGACGCTTTGCATTCGAAGCCTTGAGTTCAAGTTGTTTGGTAAGAAGTTCTTTCTGATTGTTCAATTTTTCAGAATTCAGCACATTTACCTTTTGCTTGTGCATTTTTTCGAGGCCGTCGAACAGCTTCCAGTCAACTCTTAGTCCTACAAAAGCACCTTCAATTCCAGTTCTGAAATCATCTTCTGGCTTCATGTTGTAGTTGTAATTGTATGCTGCATACAGGGATACACTCGGCAAGTAGGCCATGTTGTTGCCTTTGTGTTCTTCGCGGTTCATCTTTTGTTGTGCTGAAATCAAATCCAGTTCAGGATAAGTTATCGTGCTTGCGTCAACAAGGATGGAGCTCTCAACAGTTTCATCTGCTTGCAGTTCCACTTTAGCAGCAGGATCCATACCGATTAAAATCTTCAGAAGTGCCTCCAGCTGATCGTTCGTAGCCTTCAGAGAGAAGGCCGTATTGGACAATGTCAATCGGCTTATGGTCAGTTTATCCAATTCGGTTTGTATCACCATTCCCTGCTTAACCAAAGATTCCATATTGGCGATCAGCTTATCCATATTCTTGATGTTTCCATCCACGAAAATGAGTTGCTTTTTCACGGCTTGCAGATTAAAGAAGGTCGATGCTACTTGGTATCGGATGTCCTGTGAAGTGAGTTTGTGCTGTAGCCCTACAATTTCTTCGTTGATCTTCAATGCGGCAAGTCCATATTCCAATTGAGGATTGAACAGGATCTGTGTAAGTTGAAGTGTGTTTGCTAGCGTATAGGGAACCCCAAACTGAACTGTTGCAAATGTTCCCGGAGGACCTCCAAAAAAAGCCGCAGGGACAACTTGACCAGGAATGATTGCATTGTATTTATAATCCCCTGAAAAGGTTAACTGTGGAAGCCGTGCAGACAGATAAGCAGATCTGTTCTTGTCATTGATCTCGATATCAAGCAGTGCATTGCGAATCGATGCATTTGCTGTATCGGCCATTCGGAGGCATTCTTCCAGTCCCAATTTTTGGGCGTTCAATTTAGACGCACCAAGGAGAATAAGAATGAGTATAAAATGAACTAACTTTCTCTTCATATCTTGTAATGTTTAGTTTTCAGGGAACAGGTAATCAACAAGCATTCGTGCAACATGTTCCCTGTGCAGCTTAAGATTTTGATCAAATTCGTCAGCGGACATACTTTGCAGATGCATCATCAGGTTTTTTGCCATGACCGGGTAGTGGCAATTGGACATTATCAATAGAGGGATGCTTCTTAAGTCGATTTCTCTCATTTTTCCTGCCTGTTGAGCCTTGATACATTCTTCAAAAACTCCGGTGGAAGCAATTTTTTCGAAATGCACATTGGGTGGGATGGAACAACCATCTTCACGGTTCATCTCATTTAAAAGAAATGAGGGAATTTCAGGATGTTTGGCGAGAAAATCGTATTCCTTTTCAATGAAAATGGCCATTTTTTCTTTGAGGCTTCTGTCAGAACCAAACACAAGGACCATGGAATTAACAAATTCCTCCATTGCATCCTCAAAAATGAGTTTGAAGAGCTGGCTTTTTGATCGGAAATAATAATTCACCAAGGCGACATTTTCCCCTGCGGCCTTTGCGATCTCGCGTGAAGTACAACCGTCAAATCCCTTCGAAAGGAATACCTGACGGGCTGCATTACGTATTTTTTCTTCGGTAGAGGAATCTTTCCCCATAGTTCTTGTCAATTGCGAGTGCAAAATTATACAAGCATTTTAAACAAGTGTTTAAAACAAGGGTAAAAATGTTAAAATAAATCAAAAGACTCGTAGGAAGTGCCTTTATACAGCCACGTTATGTTCTCTTAATGCGTCGTTTAAGGAGGTTTTGAGGTCAGTCGATTCTTTTCGTTGACCGATGATCAGAGCACAGGGAACCTGATAGTTTCCTGCAGGAAAAGTTTTGGTGTACGAGCCAGGGATGACAACACTGCGTTCAGGGACATAGCCGCGGTGCTCGATTGGTGTATCCCCTGAAACATCAATTATTTTCGTGGATTTCGTGAGTACCACATTCGCTCCAAGAACAGCTTGTTTACCTACGCGGACACCTTCTACAACTATACATCTTGAACCAATGAACGCATCGTCTTCAATGATAACCGGAGCAGCCTGAAGGGGTTCGAGCACTCCGCCGATACCCACACCTCCACTCAAATGAACATTTTTCCCAATTTGTGCGCAGGATCCTACCGTTGCCCATGTATCGACCATGGTACCGCTGTCCACGTATGCACCAATATTGACGTAGGAAGGCATCATGATCACACCTGAGGCTAAGTAAGCTCCATACCTCGCAATGGCATGTGGAACAACGCGGACACCCAAGTCGCTATAATTACGTTTGAGGGCCATTTTATCGTGGAATTCGAAAGGACCAACTTCAATCGTTTCCATTTTGCGGATGGGAAAGTACATGACCACCGCTTTTTTCACCCACTCATTCACGATCCATTCTCCGTTAACCTCCGGTTCGGCAACACGCAAGATGCCTTTGTCGAGTTCTTCAATGACGTGCTCAATGGCTTGAATGACTTCTGTCTTTTGCAATAATTCTCGGTTGTCCCAGGCAGATTCTATGATGGATCGCATAACTTTTTTTAGCAAAGATAACGGATATCGTGTATGTCTGTATAGTGTATCTTTGAGGGATGAAAGGCAAAATTGTTGCATTGGATTTTGGTTTAAAAAGAACCGGCATTGCAGTTACCGATGAACTCAGGATCATCGCAACACCCCTGGAAACTGTTGAATCCTCCCAACTTGAGCCGTTTTTGCAGAAATACACGGAGTGCAATTCGGTTGTGTCAATTGTCATCGGGGAACCAAGGAATCTGGATGGAACTGAAACAGATATAACACAAAATGTACATCTACTGAAAGAAGCTTTGCAACAGCGATTTCCTCAAATATCGGTGTGTTTATACGACGAACGGTTTACTTCTAAAATGGCTTCGCAAAGTATCCATGCCGCTGGTGTCAAAAAAGGAAAACGGACAGAAAAGGAATTGATCGACAAGGTCAGTGCTGCACTAATTCTGCAATCCTATCTGAATTACATTTCGAGATAGGTTTCCGAAAATTAAAAAAAGTTAAGCGTTGCCTTGGCCTCAATCTTTACATTAAATTTGAATTAAAATTTCATTGATGATACTTCCAATTGTTGCCTACGGCGATCCCGTTCTGAAGAAAGAAGCAGAAGAGATCGATCAGAATTATCCGGAATTGAATCAGTTAATTGATGACATGTACGAGACGATGTATGCCGCGCACGGTGTCGGGTTGGCTGCACCTCAGATTGGGAAATCTATTCGTCTTTTCATTGTAGACGGAGCTCCTTTTGCGGATGACGAAGAAGGCAATGAGCCTGATCCGAGAGCAAAAGACATAGAGTCATTTAAAAAAGTATTTATCAATCCGGTGATTGAGGAAGAGGAAGGAGAAGAATGGGGCTTTCATGAAGGCTGTCTGTCCATCCCGAAGATCCGCGAAGAGGTATTCAGAAAAGAAAAGGTACATATATCCTATTATGATGAACGGTTTGAGTTCCATGAAGAAACCTATGAAGGGTATGCTGCCAGGATCATTCAGCACGAATACGATCATATTGACGGAGTATTGTTTACGGATCATCTTTCTACTTTAAAACGACGTCTCCTGACCAAACGATTACAAAATATATCGAAGGGAGATGTTTCCGTGGATTATAAAATGAAATTTCCTAACACTAAAAAAGCGCGATGAAAAGAAGAATGCTATTCTCAACTCTCCTGCTCTTGTTCTTTTTCCAGTCTTGTGGGACAGATTCCTCCAAAACGCCTTCCAGGGAAGAACTAAAAGCAAGGATCAAAGAAATGGAAGACTCACTCAAAGGGTTGCAGGCGGGGATCGATCAGACGAAGCAAATACCCAATCTTACACATTTCGAATTGATCAACCGGTTGCTGGATTATTACCATGCGTTCCCGAATGATGCTTATTCTGCGGAATGTCTTGATAAAGTACACATGAAATATTCCGGCATGAACATTAGCGAAAGAGCCGTGCAATATGCCGATACGCTCTTGGAAAAATTCCCCAATTATGTCAACCGAGCATTGGTCATAGAGAGTCAGATTGGATCGTATGATGTTTCGATCCAGCCGAGAGATACAGCCAAAGTCCGCTATTATTACAATCTGCTCTTAAAGGAAAATCCAAACATGTCAAAAGAAAAGAAGATGGATATTCAAGACAGGCTTGGACATTTGGAAATGACATTGTTTGAATACGTGGATTACAAAATGAAAACAGTTCAGTTGCCCAAATAACCGTGTTAATGATCTGTTAAAAGAATTTAATGGTCCGAATATTGAAGTAATTTTCCAATATAAATTAAAATCACAACCATGAAAAAAGTATTTTTCTCTCTTGCACTTTCAGCTCTGGCAGTTGCATTTTCCAGCAATGTGAATGCACAAATTCTTGAAAAAGGTGCAAAAATCGAATTTTCGAAAGAAACACATGACTACGGAACTGTTAAGTACGGTGAAGATGGAACGTGTCAGTTTGAATTTAAAAACACGGGAGATGAGCCATTGATCATTTCAAATGCCAAAGGTTCGTGCGGATGTACCGTTCCTGAATTTTCCAAAGAGCCGATTGCTCCGGGAGAAAAAGGAGTAATTAAAGTTAAATATGACACAAAACGTCCTGGTCCGATCAATAAATCAGTGACTGTGACTTCGAATGCCGTGAATGGATCGTATGACGCGACCACAAAAACGAGCACATCCATTCTGAGAATTAAAGGAAATGTGCTTCCAGCTCCAGAAGGGCAGGCACCTGTAAATAACTCCGGTGCTCCAACAAATAATTAATTCGGATGCGCCTGGTCGCTCTGATATTACTTTTTTTGAATTCCGCTCTCCTGTACAGTCAGGAGGCGGAATTCTTCGTTAAAACACCTACGTTTAAGTTTCCGGATGCCCGTGAAGGAGATCAGCTTGAACATACCTTCTTCGTTACCAATACCGGAAAAAAACCTTTGATCATCAGTGCATCTCACGTAGAGTGCTCCTGCACCTCGGTAGAAATTCCGAAACAACCAGTTATGCCGGGAGCCACCGCAGCAATAAAGGTGAAATTTGATTCTGAAGGGAAATCTTACTATCAGGACCGAATCATTTACCTGGATACCAATACCAAAAAGAAAAAAGAAAAGCTGCGGTTCAAGGTCTACGTTGCTCCGAAATAA
>JBEGVI010000173.1:0-10040 GCA_041178485.1 Bacteroidota bacterium
AACTATTTTTTTCATATTTCTAAATTTAGTGTTTATTCTCTTTCAAATTTCCTGCCAACACAAAAACCGAGTCTAAATTGTCCTTTATCCCATTTTTCAAATGTGTAAGGAATAAACTGCGACTCTACAAAACCTCTGGAGTTCGTGATATTAATCGTGAAATTATGGCCAAAGGTGACCCACTCAATGGCTACACCCAAACTATTTGTGTTTTCCTTTCTGAAATCATCGTCGTGAAAGACATGGTAGTACTCAACCAAAATAGCCACTTTTCGTGAAATTGGAAAACTAAGGGCACCCCCCAGGGAGAAAAGGGTATTCACATCGTCGGGTCCTACGTAATTTCTGTGAACCAATGTTGGAATAAGTGCTGCAGAACAAAGGTGTCCGAACTTACGGGCCACAGCCAGTTGTGTGATGTATGCAAATCTATGCTGCCATTCCGGAAAACTGTTCACCTGCGAAAGGTCCTCCGAAGCCTTCATGTACGTGTAGGTAGATGTTGCTATGCCGGTGAGTGAAACAGGACTGCCTTTCCTCTGTTGCTTCAAAATTTTGTACTTTACAAATCCATCGAGTAATGAACGATAAGGCATGCCCGTCCCCTTGCTTCTGCCAAAACCCGCCATAAGGTCATCCGTGATTCCATATTCAAATGCCAAACGAATATCCGATGAATTATCGAACCCAAACATCGTTTGAACACCCCATCTGCACCTGCAATATCCCCGAAACGGTGTTCCACGCGAAATTCGAGCACTCCTTTGCGCAGCGTTTCCGTTGAATGGCCATTGATAATTCTTGTTGACTCAAAAATGTCCTCGACTGTATTCGATTCCTCCTCCGTTGCCGAATCCATTGAATATTCTTCAGACACCTCGGTCGAATCAGTATTTTGTGCACGTACAGGAAGAAACCAGCTGCACACAAAAAAGAGCCATATTGCGCTAAAAATTCTTTTCATTTAGTGATATTGTATTGAGCAAAGAAAAGAAAATAAATCGTCGTTTGAACGACAACAGTATGCCCCTATTAACGAATCAATGTGTATTTTTGTTGACGCCGAAGAAAAAACTATTCAAAGAGCTGTAAACGTGATGATTAAATCAGAAGTTCGAAAATTATTCAAGCAAAAAAGGCAGGAATTAGGTATTCATGAACTTGAACGGATCTCTGAACAGGTATGCACCAATGTACTTGCCAATTTTCAACTGGAGGGCAAGACCTGCAGTTTATTTCTGCCTATAGAACGGCACAAAGAGATCAACACGTATCTGCTTTTAGAAAAAGGTGTGGCTATTGGTGCCAAGATGGTTATTCCACGCTGTGAGGAAAATCTCAGGTTAAAGCATTTTCTTTTTGAACATCAGAAACAGCTCAAAACGAATGCGCTAGGAATTCCCGAACCTCAATCGGGGAAATTGATTCCAACGAAACAGATTGACATTGTCTTTGTTCCACTGCTGGCCATTGATTCAAATGGACAACGAGTGGGTTATGGCAAGGGCTACTATGACCGCTTTTTAAAAAAATGCAGACCAGATTGTCTCTTTATAGGCCTTCATCTATTTGACGAACAAATTGAAATAAGTGATTTCGAAGATACAGATGTTGCCTTACACTACTGCGTTGGTCCAACAAAAATCGAGAGGTTTGCAAAATAAGCGGTCGAATCAGGGGAAATACCATCTTGCAATCTTGTTTCTTGTTCCCACGGGACTCGTAACGATCTTCATGAGCAACAGCGTCCTTTTGACTACCCTATATATTTTAGTGGCAAGTACAACTCTTTTTCTTCTTTTTCGTAGAAAAAAGCCGTAACTTTTGAGTTCGACTTGATCGAACTGCTGCTATGTATAGAATTGCACTGCTTTTTTGCTGGTTCATTTGCGGATCCATTATGGTGTCTCCACCTGCTCCGAGAGCAGTCTTTGGAGTTCGTATTGCATTTCAGGCAAATTCAGATTTAACCACCTTTGCGTGTTTTATTGCGCAAGGGAATGTTCTAACAAACAAAAAGATCCTAACCAAAACCGAGTTCATTCAGATCGCATCCGGCAACTGGCCGAGCATTTATAACCCGAACAGAATTAATTATTTTGAGGAGCGTCAACTCAACTGTGGCATGTTTGAAGACTCCTTTGAGATCAAGCCTCTTGCAGTTTGTATTCCAATTGACTCTTTGTGGAAATTGCGCTTTTCAACTTATCCGTACCGATCTTCTGGAGAAATGGGCTGGAGCAGTAAATTATACAGGCCTTCAGAAAAACAAGAATTGTACTTGTTCAACAATTACAACGTTCGAAGCATCGATGAGAATTTTTTTCTCGATACAAATTTCTGGAAACTGCTCAGTGATGTGCAGGACCCTGTGTGGATTGCAAATTACAAATCCTTGCAATAGTACATTGGGATAAATCAATTCCTTCCTTAATTACGGTCAACTTTTTTTGTGAAAAGGGGAGCTTTCTTTACCTCCGGAAATAAATTATTCATTTTAAAATTTCAGAAACATGAAAGTTAAAGAAGTTATGATTGCGGAAGCCCTTCAGTACTGTACACCGGAAACAAGACTGCAGGAAGCAGCAAAAGCAATGAAATCAAGCAACTGTGGTGCACTTCCCGTCGTTGACAATGAAAAACATGTATTGGGAATAGTCACGGATCGAGACATTTGTCTGTCGCTTGCTCAAAAACAAGAGATCCCGATTGCAGATCGAAAAGTTGCAGAGATCATGACCCGTAACGTACACACCGTAGAATCGGACGATGAAATTTCTGCTGCTTACCACAGGATGCGAAAAAACCAGATTGGAAGATTGCCGGTAGTAGACGAGAAAGGCAAGTTGAAGGGAATCATTTCACTTCACCGACTCATCAACAAGCAAGTTAAAGAGGGCAAGCATAACCTGGGTGACGTCAACGCTCCGGGAGAAAACCTAATGAAAACCATTCAGGCGGTTACAGACAGGTATCGTGGAACTACAGAGGCTGCAAAAAAGACGTTCACGGCAGTGTAAAGGCCCAATGAACAATACATTTAAAGGGAGAATGAAAGTTCTCCTTTTTCATTTCAAAAAATAGACAAATGAAACAAGAAACGCTCATCAAACTCGCAAGACATCAATCTTACCCATGTTTAGCTCTGTTCATACCTACGCACCCATTGATTCCTGACCGCTATACAGACAAACATAGAATGAAGGAACTCTTCAATAAGTTGAAGTTCCTGTTAGTCGAGACCAATAATCAACGTGAATTCAACCTTACGGAAATGTTGATCCGGACCGAGGATCTTCTCACTAATATTGATTTCAATCATCAGCGTCAGGGATTGGGAATATACATCTCGCCTGAGATTTCTGAAGTCATCTCTTTTCCATTTGTACCAAAGGAACGGATCGTTCTCAATTCACACTTCCCAATAAGGGAACTATTTTATCTCAATCAGCTCGAAAGTCCGTTTTATCTGCTTGCCTTGCACAAGGACTCTGTCGCACTATTCGAAGGAAGCGGAAATGAGTTTAACGAAGTATTCAACGACACCTTTCCAATGATTTATGAGGACACGTATGAATATCAACCGGGTGTAGGCATTAATTATTTTGGCGGAACCATTCCAAAACAATTCGAAAAAGAAAAGGCCGTGGTCATTGAAACGCGGGTCGAGCAATTTTACAGACAAGCAGACAAACAGCTTAAGGATTTTATTTATCCAATTTATCTGAGCGGGGAAGCGCAACATCTTCATGATTTTTTGAAGATTACTAAAAACAAAACCAAGATTTCCGGGACTATTCCATTGAACTTCAGAGATTTCGAGCATGATAAATTAGTAAAGTCCGTAAGTGGCTTTATTGAAAAGAAAAATCAAGAAGACGAAGAAAAGCTGGTAACAGAATTGAATGAATTAGCTGGAAACAACTCATTGGCAGAAGGCATCATGCAGTGCTGGCAGAATGCGCATAAAGGCAACGGATTAACCTTAATTATGGAATATGATCTTTTTGAACCGGCATTTCTGTCTGCGGACGAAACTCAGATAAAAAAAAGGAATCTTTTGCAATCCAAAAATCTTAAACGCGTGCCTGACATCGCAGAAAAGATTATTCAAGAGGTAGTCAATAAAGGGGGGGCTGTACGGTTCGTATCACATGGCACATTGAAGGAATTTCAAGGAATCGCGATGAAATTGAGGTATCCGGACAATACATAAAAAAAGCATCCCCGAAAGGATGCTTCAATACATTCATTTCAACTGCTCAGTAGGAATAAACCTCCGTATCAATGACTAATTTATTTTCAACTTCGGTTACACCGGGAGCAAGATAGGCTGCCTTTTCAGCATCTTTTTTCTCGACAAACGATCTTACTTTTCCTGTCAGCACAACTTTACTTCCATCCGTAGTGATATTAATGGAGTCAGAATCAAGGGTAGCACTTCGATGAAATGCCGAAAAAATCTTATTCTTGATGTCCGCAGATTTCAACTTAGGCGCAATGCGGATATTGTTTGAAATCCCCAGGACTCCTTGCAGATTTTCCACTGCCTTTCTTGAGTAATTACGCTGGAAATCCCACTCTACTTCACCTTCCAGTGTCACCCATCCTTTTTCTACTTTGACCTTAATCTTTTCTTCCGGAATGGATGAATGCCAGGCCAGCGCATTGATCACGGCTGAGGCAATTTCAGCATCCGTGCGCTTTCCTCTTTCAACCAATTGAACAGTCATTTCCTGTGCTACGGCCTTTACTCCCAACACCTTTTTCGCAGCACGTTCAGCCTGCAATTTTTTGTAGTAAGAATCAACCGTTCCGGAAAGCGTAACAATGCCATCTTTCACTGCAACGCCAATCTCATTTGCATTTTGGATAAGCTCCCATTTGAGTTCATCCATAACATCCTTTTGGATCTCAACATCTGTTTTCATAATTAACTATTAAAAATTTACGATTCCAAAGAGACAAAACCGTAAAGCTTTTTCCCTTGAGAAAGGTCAATCCATACGTTGATGTTGCTCACGAGTTTGGCGTTTCGAACTGCCTATTTTTCCGAGTTTAAATAATGAATTCTATGATGAAGGGCTTGACAAAAAAATCGGGAAATAAAGTGTGGATCATATTTTTTCTCATAAATGCAGGATTGGTGCTTTTCCTTCTTTTCGGATTGCCAAAAGAACCTGTTGCCACCACATGGAAAGAATTCTACACATCCATGCTGCCAGAAGGTGACATTGAAAAACTCGTCGTTATTAATAAAGAAATTGTACACGTTTATCTAAAACCGGATTCTCTCGATAAAGCGCGTTATACAAAAGTGAGAAAGGGCTTTCTTGGGCAAAAGAACAAAGGTCCTCACTATGGATTCAGCATTGGGTCAATAGAAGTTTTCGAACAGCGCATGGAAGAATACGATAAAATGTATCATACCAATTCACTTATCATTTATCAAAACCAAAGTGGGTGGTTTACTACCTTAATAAGTTGGCTTATTCCGATTTTTTTGATCATACTAATTGCCAGATTCGTAGCAGGAAGATTCAGCGGAAGTTCCACCGGAGATGCACGAAGCCTGTTTGATTTCGGAAAATCGACGCCTCAAGTATATGACAAAGAACGTATGAGTCAGGTCACATTTAAAGATGTTGCAGGATATGACGAAGCCAAAACCGAAATCATGGAGGTGGTTGATTTCTTGAAAGATCCATCAAAATTCACACGTCTTGGCGCACATATCCCGAAAGGGATCCTCCTGATAGGTGCCCCGGGAACAGGGAAAACGTTAATGGCAAAAGCTATTGCGGGCGAAGCCGGCGTACCGTTCTTTTCACTGACCGGATCCTCCTTTATGGAAATGTTTGTTGGCGTAGGTGCCTCCCGTGTAAGAGATCTCTTTCAAAAAGCAAAAGTTCGAGCACCAAGTATCGTTTTCATAGATGAGATTGACGCCATAGGGCGCATGCGGGGAAAAGCCATGTCAATTCAATCCAATGAAGAGCGGGACAGTACCCTCAATCAGCTTCTGGCGGAGATGGATGGATTCGGTCCGCAAAGTGGTGTAATTGTCCTTGCAGCAACGAACCGTGCCGACATACTGGACCCCGCACTACTGAGACCGGGTCGCTTTGACCGTCACATTTACCTGGATCTGCCAAATCGCAAAGAGCGCATTGCCATTTTCCATGTGCACATGAGGGGAATTAAGGCATCAGAGTCAGTCAAAGCAGAAAAACTGGCTGCACTCACCCCTGGTTTTTCTGGGGCAGATATCGCCAATTTATGCAACGAAGCAGCGCTAATTGCAGCTCGAAAAAAACATGAAGAAATAGAAGATAAAGACTTTAGCGCTGCCCTCGACCGAGTGATCGGAGGATTGGAAAAGAAGAGTATGGTGCTTAGCAAACAAGAACGTGCTGTTGTTGCGTATCACGAAGCCGGTCATACGCTCGTCAGCTGGATGTTACCGCATCTCGATCCCATCGAGAAAGTAACCATTATTCCGAGAGGAAAGGCACTTGGCGGTTCTTGGTTCAAACCTGAAGAAAGACAACTGTATTCAAAAAAAGAATTGACCGACCATCTTTGCGCAGCGCTTGCAGGCAGATGTGCTGAGGAAATAGTCTTTGGCGACATCACTTCGGGTGCCCTTGACGATCTGGAAAAAGCAACCAAACAAGCGTATGTTATGGTTGGCCAACTCGGTTTCAGTGAAAAGTTGGAAAACATCAGCTATTATGATTCCACCGGATCCGTCGATGGAACTTTTATAAAACCTTTCAGTGAGAGCACTGCAAAATTAATTGATGAAGAAGTTCGCTTACTTTTAAAATCTGCACAGGTCAAAACCATGGATTTATTGCAGGGAAACAGAGAAAAACTGGATACACTTGCCGAAAAACTCTTGAAGAAAGAAGAACTGTTCGAACCGGAGATTGCACTTATTTTAGGAAAGAGAATAAAGGCCACCGAACAAGAAAAAAGTGTGTTTTGACAGATATCATTGGTCCTGTTGACAGCTGTCACGGCAATAGAGGGCATCTCTTCGTAGCATTGCAGAAAAGAAATTGATGAAACGAACTTTGTTGGAACTCCTCTTTATGATCATGTTTTTCGGGGTATTATTCATTACAGGATATCTCCTTACCAGCGCGTTACTAACTCTGTTTTAACTTACCAATCATGAAACAATTTGATAAAATTATGACACTTTTCGAGGAGCAGATTGACACCTATGAAAACTGGTTTAATGAGCATCCAAAAATACTTGAAACAGAAGCACTGGCGTTTAGAACACTTTTGCCTGTGGGAGAAATCAAAGGCATTGAAGTTGGGATGGGTGCAGGTCATTTAGCGAAAGCTGTAGGAATCCACGAAGGCGTTGAACCATCTGAAGTTCTGAGAAAAGAAGCCATTAAAAAAGGCTTGGAAGTAAGTGATGGCCGAGCAGAAGATTTGCCATTCAAAGATTTGAAATTCGACTTTGTCAGCATAGGAACCGCACTACATTATTTTGAAAATCCGGACAAAGCATTTTCGGAAGCATTCAGGGTTTTGAAAAAAAATGGTGTACTTATCCTCGGATTTCTTGATGCATCCGGAGAAATTGGCAAGCAGCACATTGAAAACAGACATAAAAGTATTTTTTACCATGATGCGAAATTTTACAGTTTATCCACCATCGAAGGAAAATTGAACAAAGCAGGCTTTAAATACTTCGAAAAGTATCAGACGCTCTTCGGTAAAGAAGCGGAAATAAAGGATGTTCAACCACTGGAGTCAGGTACAGGAAAAGGATCATTCATTTTGATACGAGCAAAAAAAGCATCTATATGAAGGCAGTAAGTTTCTACTCAGAAATTGGCAAATTACTCTATGCGGTGACGGTTATTGACCACAAAATTGACCTTAGGGAACGTAAAAGGGTGCACGAACTCATACAAGATGTAATAAAAAAGACACATATACGAGATCAATTCGGAACACCTGTTGCCAATTACATAGAGATTGAATTTGAATTTTTGGAGGAGCAGATTTACGAAGCTGAAGATGCCTTACAATCATTTTTGGATTATATCGAAGAACATTATTCAGCAATTGGAAAAGACGATATTGAAATGATTAGAAAACTGGTCTGGGAAACAGCTGATTGCGTGCGAGGAATCAATACAGCAGAGCAAACAGTCATTGAAAAAATGGAGCATGCATTTTCACAAATTAAGAACAAACATAAAGAGTTGCTTGAACGCCATGAGAACAAAAAAGAAAACCAAGGAGATCGCGCCATTAAGGGAAACACCCATGTTGCCAAAATTGCCCCGCGAACACAAACCACACGAAGAAGATCCTCAAAACCATGAGTCACACACTGAAATTAAACCTCCAACATATCCGGAGATTGTACCCTTAAAGGAGGAGGAAGAACTCGATCTAGAGAGTGAGCCTGTGGCAGAAGAATAAATGAATGGCGATCAAAATCCGATCGCCGTTCTTTTCAACCGTGGTTCATCCATAATGATTATTTCACGTCCCTCAGATCGTATTAATCCCTCCCGTTTGAATTCGGAGAGCATTCTTACCAGAGATTCCTTGGTCGTCCCCACAATACTTGCCAGGTCTTCACGTGAAATAGCTGTGCCACCATCCCTTTTTCTGAGTCCTGTGAAAGGTTGCACATAATTAATCAAGGCATCAGCAACTCGCTCACGAACAGGGGCATACGCCAGTTGAAGCAGTCGATTTTCCTTTGATCGCAGCAACTGACTCAGGTGCTCTATGTACCGTTCAGAAAGATCGCGACTTCGACGCACCAATGTCATAAATTCAGTTCTTGGAATTAAACTTAATGTAGTCGATTCCATAGCAATGGCGGTATCGTGATATTCCGGTTGATCAAACATTCCGAGGTGACCAAAAAAATCTCCACTGTGATAAATTTCAGTTACATAGTCTTTTCCGTAAGAGTCTGTTTTAATGCATTTCACACGTCCTGATTGAACAAAATAAAGAAAATTTGCTGCGTCATCTTCTCTGTAAATGTGTTCCTTTTTTGCATAAATTTTTTCTTTCTTTTCAGATGCCAGGTTTTTTAGAGATTCAATATCTTTCAATAATTCGCCTGAAGTTTCTGCCATGTCGAGTCCATTTCGAATCAGGGATAACCTCTCAAGCCTCACGCGTATTATTTCGAGCAGATCCTGTGGATTGAACGGTTTAATCACATAATCGTCTGCACCAAGATTCATCCCTGCTCTTACATCTCTCAGGTCATTCAATCCTGACAGGAATACAAATGGAATACCTGCGGTCAGAGGATCTTTGGAGAGTATTCTTAAAACATTCAAACCATCTATTTCGGGCATCTTAACATCCGAAATGATCAAATCCGGTTTTTCCTTTCGGGCCAAATCTATTCCTTCTTTCCCGTTTATTGCCTCTACCACCTGATAATTTGCCAGTTTTAAAAATTCCAGCAAATTCATCCTTGCATCTGTCTCATCTTCAATGAGTAGTATTTTTTCTTTTTTCATAATTTTTCATATTAAATAAAACTTCGAATAGAATTTATCCCACAAGCGTTTTGAGTTCCTCAATACACTTCCTGATTATTCGTGCGTGCCGAATCTGTTTATCGCGGGAGTCATTCTGCTGCAGGTAATTCTCAAGTAACACTGAAGAAGTGTTGAGGGCAGAAAGAACGTTTCTCAAATGATGATTTTTATGTTCACCATAATTTTCATCAGAAATATGCTTTGGCTTGTTCATTCCATTAACTTTTCACCAACAATGTTAACCAGTGTAAATGGACTTTTTTATGAGGATTCAGTCAACGATACAAAACATTCAACTGATATAAACGCTTGTAAAATTTTCCAAAATTGATGCTGTAATAAATATATCTTACAACCCATCGCACTACAGCATTATATATCTGTTTTTGAGCTGATTAACTCAAGAGTATGAGCACAAAAAAAGGGTTCACTCTTTCGAATGAACCCTCTTACTAAAAGTGGCGTCGACTTACTCTCCCACCCTCAAAAGGG
>JBEGVI010000174.1:0-18053 GCA_041178485.1 Bacteroidota bacterium
AGCTCGTAAACAAAAGTGGACGTACTTTGAAAGGTTTGTTTCACACTCCATCGGGATATTTCTTCTTGAGCTCTCAGGGTCTTTTCTTTGCATCTTCCATAACTGATCAATTGTCGGACGATAGAATGATTGACCGAGTTTGGTACCGTGAAATGTGCGCCTCACCATTTTCAAAGACATATTTCGCTGCAAGCAATGAAGGCTTGGTAGAACTTGAGGCTGCAAATGGAGTTTGTAGAGTAGTTCAACGATTTTCCAAAACAAAACAGATCCTTTCGTTGTCTCCGGATTTTAAAAGCCAGCTGATATACTTTTTAAGCTTTGATGGCAGGGTATACTCTGTCAATAAAGTGGGGAAGATTCAACTTGTTTTGAAAATCGAAAAGGAATTCCGAGCCACACAATTGAGGTGTCATGGAAATAAAATTTACATCGCCACCAACAAAGGCATTTTGACATTCGAACCGTCCACTCGTCGCCAACTCCTGTTTGACCGATTTTCAGGATTGATTTCCAACAACATAACATCAATTGCATTTAAAGATGGTTATTGCTGGACGGTGGGCGAGGGCATTCATAAAATTCCATTGTCGGAATTTAATTCCAGTTCTGGGTTTTCTAGAATACGTTTGCTAAGAATTCAGGTAAATAAGGTTGACGTAGCGATCTCTAATTTGATTGAAATAAATCATGACGATGAAGTCGCAATTTTTATGGATGGAAAATGTTACCGGTCGAATGACGACTTCGAGTTTGCTTATCAATTAAATGGATCGGGAAATACCTGGAGAAAGTTTCCAGGATCTCTTCAGTCGATCGACTTTTCGTCTTTACCTTCGGGAATTGTCCGAATCGATATCAAAATTATTGACCATCAAGGAAATGACTCGTTGAATCAAGTTAATTTGAAATTCTATGTTCACCCCCCATTCTGGCAGCGCTGGTGGTTTTATGTGTTGGTTGCTTTTACAACGCTTTTGATGGCGGTGGTTATTTTTCGTCTGAGGTTGAAAGTAATTCAAAAAAAACAGATGCTTGAGCTGAAGCGCCTGAAATTAGAGAATGAACTTCGTCTGACCCAGCAAAGCGCCCTTAAGGCCCAAATGAATCCTCATTTTCTCTTCAACGTCCTAAACTCAATCAAGGGGTATATTTACGAAAATGATAAGGGAAATGCTGCAAAATATCTCAGTGAGTTTTCAAATTTAGTCCGAAAAGTACTTGAGCTGAGCTCTGTTCCTACCGTTCCATTGGACGAGGAACTTGAAGCCTTGAATCTGTACATCAACTTGGAAGCAATGTTGCTTCAAAATGATTTCGAATACAAATTAAATATTGAAGATGGAATTGATTTATCAGGGATTCATTTACCCGCACTGCTGTTGCAGCCCTATGTTGAGAACGCCTTCAAACACGGTCTTCGCCACAAGGTTGGCCAAAAGATACTCGAGATCAGTGTCAGAATGGATCATGAAGAACAATTACTGATCATTGAGGTGAGAGATAATGGCATAGGAAGAAAAGCAGCAGATGAACTGAATATGCAAAACAGATCTGAGCATCAGTCTTTTGGAAATTCGGCCATAGAAAAACGCATTAAATTATTAAACTTTAAACGCAAGGATATTGTGGGGGTGGAAATAAGGGATAATTTTAAAGAGAATCAATCTTCTGGTACAACTGTAATTATTCAAATTCATGTCTGATAAGATTGACATAAAGGCCTTGATTATTGATGATTCTTCTCAAGCACGCAAACTTCTGCGTCTGATGCTCAATGAACTAACACCTTCGATTAACTTGGTCGGGGATGCAGAGAATGTAGAGGAAGGTTTAAGATTGATTGAAAAAGTTCAGCCGGATGCAATTTTTCTGGATATTGAAATGCCGGGCAAAACCGGATTGCAACTTGCAGAGATCCTGATCGAACGAAATTATCAAGGTAAGGTGGTATTCACAACCGCCTATAATGCATATGCTATAAGGGCATTCCGACTTTCTGCTATCGATTACTTATTGAAACCAATCCAGGAAGACCAATTGATAGAAGCTGTTGAAAAACTCAGAGAAGAAAAAATGAACCGGGAAAATGCTGCTCGATTAAAGGTGTTAGCTAAAAATTTGAATGAAGACCGAAACCAGGTGCTGTGTATTCCAACACAAGCAGGATTTGATTATATACAGGTGAATGATGTGGAATACCTCGAGGCAGATGGATCGTATGTTCAAATCTATTGTACAGACAACAGAGCGCTTACGGTATCTAAGAATTTGAAATATTTTGAAAATGCCCTAGCAGAAAACAAGAATTTTGTTCGTCCGCATCGATCTTACCTAGTGAATGTCAATTTTGTGACGGGGTATTCGAAGTCTGAAGGAGGTTTTTTAATTCTAAAGAATTCAGCTCAAATCCCAGTATCACGGGAACGTAAACAAGCTATTCAGAATGTCCTGAAGTAAGTCCTTTTTTTATTATTTGATTTTCTGAACTATTAGGAAGCTTTTTTTACTGTTCACAAACTCAAATGTGCAGTTCACAAAATAGTGTTTAGAGTGAACACATCGCTGTCTCATCTTTGCAGAAAATTTAATCAAAACTATATGAAAAAACTGCATAGAATTTTTTGTACACTTCTTTTAATGATGTTGTTTAGTCAAATTAATGCGCAAAATGAAAATGCATTGCATTTCGACGGAAACGATCAGGTCTTCCTAGATCCAAATATTGATCCCCAAATAACAAGTGAAGGCACATTAGAGGCATGGATTAATACCACTGCCTTTAATTCGGGATATAGAGGTTTGGTGGTCCGCAGCACATTCTATGGATTGTTTTTAGTAGACAATAAATTGAGTACATACATTTGGGGAGGATCAAGCCCTGGAGTTGTTACCGCAGGGCCTGATCTTAATGACGGGGAATGGCATCATGTTGCATTTTCTTTTCGAATTAATGTTTCAGGGGGGTCACAATTGTATTTGGATGGTCAGCCGGTAGGTCCCGCCATAACCCTTCAGGGAGGTTTACAACCCTGGAGTTTCCAATTAGGGGCAAATACGAACCAACAGTTTTATATCGGGAAAATGGATGATGTAAAAATCTGGTCGCGTGCATTATCTGCTGAGGAATTGGAAAATACAGTCTCCTGTGGCACAAATGGCTCCACGGGCTTAGTTGCCAGTTACTCTTTTAATACAGGAACCGCCGGAGGAAATAATTCCGGACTTACTACTTTAACAGATAATAGTGGTTTAAGCAATGATGGAACGTTGTCTGTCGGATTTCAACTTAACGGAGCTACATCAAACTGGGTTTCTGGTTACGTTTGCCCATGTTCAACTCCTACTGGTAATGCGGCTCAAACATTTTGTGAAGGAGCTCAAGTTTCTGATTTAGTAGCAGATGGACTGAACGTAGAATGGTATACTAACCCAACAGGAGGCACAGCTCTGGATCCATCAACAATTCTTACGGATGCCACTGATTATTATGCAGCTCAAGGTGGTGGAGGCTGTTTGAGTACCCCTAGATTGCAAGTTACAGTAACAATAAGTGGTCCTGTTCCTCCTGCTCCGACCGGAGATAGCCAACAATTCTTTTGTTTAATTGAAAATAGCACTGTGGCTGAGCTTATGGCGAATGGAGACAACATTCAATGGTACGCATCCGAAGGATCTTCGACACCTTTACCAATGAGCACTCCGATTGTACAACAATATTACTATGCAACACAAACTATTAATGGATGCGAAAGTGAAACCTATTTAACTGTTTTTGCTTTTGAAACGAGTCCTCCTCTGCCACCTTTGTTCATCGATCCATCCCTTAGTTTTTGCTCCGGAGCTACCATTTCAGATTTGAATGGATCGGCAACCAACTTGATGTGGTTCGATGCTCCTACTGGTGGCTTACCTTTATCGATGTCTACCGTATTGATAAATGGAATCAATTATTACGCATCAAGCGTTAGTTTAGGTTGTGAGAGCTTTGAGCGCACACAAATATTAGTTGAGATTGTTCCGTCAATTGATCTCACTGTGACTATTGACGGAATATTGATTACGTCCAACCAGGACAACGGTCAATACCAATGGATAGATTGTAATAACAACAATGAACCGATGCTGAATGAGACACTTCAGTCATACAATGCAATTGAAGCAGGGAGCTATGCAGTAATCATAAGTCTTCCGAATTGTTCTGATACGAGTGCATGTATTAGTGAAATAGCAGGGATAAATGAGATTACTTCATCTCAAATTGTACTTAACATCCAACCGAATCCAGTATCAAACAATTTAATAATCACTTCATCCAAGGAAACGTCAGCAATTATTACAGCTTCAAATGGAGTAATCATATCCACTTTAAAGCTCAATAGCGAAACAATTTTAGATGTAAGCTATTTGGAATCAGGTGTATACTTCATCAGCAACGCGGATGGACAAACTGTGAAGTTCGTAAAAGAATAAACAATAACCTATTCACGAAGAAAGCCCCCGTGGAGAAATCCTCGGGGGCTTATTATTTTCAGATCGATGGGATAAAGAAAAAGAATTTCTTTTCTAAATGAAATTCGTTAGACTAATTCCACCGTCAACTGATCATCTGTTTTAGTAACCTTCAGCAATCCTTGTTTAGTCAAAGATTTCATGCTTACGTCCCACTGTTTTCCACTCAATCCCGCTTTTACTTTCAGAGCGCTTAGGTCCATGGAACCTTCATTTTGAACCATTTCAAAGATCAGCTTCTCGTTCTCATTCAATTCAAGCTTGTGTGATTTCACTTCCGGTCGCATCTGCGGGAAGAATAAAACTTCCTGAATAGAAGGGTTGTTGGTAAGAAACATGATCAAGCGGTCCATACCGATTCCCAAACCGGAGGTGGGGGGCATGCCATATTCCAATGCACGGAGGAAGTCCTGATCTATGAACATCGCTTCATCGTCACCACGTTCAGAAAGTTTTAATTGCTCTTCGAAGCGCTCACGCTGATCGATCGGGTCATTTAACTCCGAATAGGCATTCGCGATCTCTTTCCCACAGACCATTAATTCGAAGCGTTCCGTCAATTCGGGGTCATTTCGGTGTGTTTTACATAGGGGAGACATCTCTTTAGGATAGTCCGTGATAAAGGTCGGTTGAATGTAATTTCCCTCACATTTCTCCCCGAAGATCTCATCGATCAATTTGCCTTTTCCCATGGTTTGGTCAACTTCAAGGCCCATGCCTTTCGCTGCTTCAAAAAGTTCTTGTTCTGTCTTACCTGAAATATCAAAACCGGTGAATTCAAGGATCGCATCGCGCATAGTCACGCGTGCATAAGGTGCTTTGAAATCGATGTCATGCGAGCCAAATGTTGCCTTCGTCGTACCATTTACTGCCAACGCACAATGTTCGAGTAACTGTTCGGTGAAATCCATCATCCAGTTATAATCTTTATAAGAAACATAGATTTCCATGGCTGTGAACTCAGGATTGTGGGTTCGGTCCATGCCTTCATTGCGGAAGTTTTTCGAAAATTCGTACACTCCGTCAAATCCTCCCACGATCAATCTTTTCAGGTACAGCTCATTGGCAATACGCATGTACAATGGAATATCCAGTGCATTGTGGTGTGTTACAAATGGTCGTGCCGAAGCACCGCCCGGAATCGGTTGAAGTACCGGTGTTTCCACCTCCATGTAACCGGCATCGTTGAAGAATTGGCGCATGGCATTAAACAATTTTGTACGCTTTACAAATACTTCTTTTACATGAGGATTTACCACGAGGTCCACATAGCGCTGCCTGTACCGGAGTTCAGGATCCGTAAAGGCATCATGTACCTTTCCGTCTGCATCTGTTTTAGGTAAAGGAAGTGGTTTCAGGGCTTTGCTTAAGAGTGTGAACTCCTTTACATTTACTGAGATCTCACCCACCTGAGTTTTGAAGACTTCTCCTTTTACGCCTATAAAATCACCGAGGTCAAGAAGTTTCTTGAACACCTCGTTGTAGAGGGTTTTATCCTCACCGGGGCAAATTTCATCCCTGTTGAAGTAAATCTGCAAGCGCCCGGTAGAATCCTGCAATTCTGCGAAAGAGGCCTTTCCCATTACACGCTGACTCATCATCCTGCCGGCGAGACAAACCTGTTTGCCCTCCTTATATTCCGACTTGATGTCCTGGGTGGTATCGGAGACCGGATAGGCTGCGGCAGGAAACGGGTCAATTCCCAGATCACGCAATTTTTTTAAGGTTTCTCTTCGCTGTATTTCAAGATCGGAAAGTTCGAAAACGCTCATGTCAGAAAATTTGAATTGCAAAGATAGGCAAGGAAAGCAAATAAAGGCAGAAGTCATTGAAACCCGAGAGCCGGATTCCCGTAGAAGGCAAGACTACAATTGAAAAGAAATCATTAAACGGGATATGGAGCCAGTGAATCAGGAAGTTCCACGGTGGAAAAAAGTATTCAAAAAAGTATATTACATCTCTATTCATGTTCTGGCTGTTTTTGCTTTGTTTCTCATTGCAGTGGCCGTGGCTGTAAAGTTTAGATGGACAAATCAGAGAGGTAGTACAGACGTGAATAACCGGTATTTCAATGGCTTGTCAGACAAATATGGGAAAACTCAAACTTTAGGCAAGAAACAGATTCAGAGGCGGAAAGCTGAGCTGCTTCAGAAAATTGGGCTATTGGCTCAATACAGTCCGGTTGATGCGGAAAAGATTTACAAGGCATATCAACTTTCCGGAGATGAATTGATCGCTTTGCGAATGTTCGATGCCGCGAGTCTCATGTTGAAGAAGAACAAAGCTTTCAACGAAGACCTTTCCGACTTAATGAAGTCGAGAAAATACGATCCAAAATCAGTCTTTGAGTGGACGAACTATAAAGTCTGGGAGAGTTTTTGTGGTGCGCTTCGACGTGATAAAAAAGCCATCGATTCTGTTTCACGCATCACGGGGGTTGAATCACGACTCATTGTTATGTGTCTCGTTGGTGAACAGGTGCGCATGTTTAATTCAGGAAGAGAGCGATTCAAACAATACGTATATCCCCTCACCCGCGTTATGTTGCCGAATAACAGGGGGTATGGAGTAACAAGTATTCTTGAGCATACCGCATTGCGCATCGAACGAAATCTCGTCGACAAAAACAGTCCTTTTTATCCGGGAGATTATTTCTACCGAACATTAAATGTGAAGGATTCCTTCCCTGAGGTAGTGGTGGATACCATCAAAGCACACAGGCACAAAACCATTCAGCGCCTGATAAAAGGAGGCGACCATTTCTATTCCTATTTGTACACAGCATTCTTACTCAGACAGTATCAGGCACACTGGACCAGAGAAGGATTCGACCTTTCATACAGGCCTGAAATTCTTGGGACACTCTTCAACATAGGTTTTCATAAAAGCAATCCCAAAAAAGATCCTGAAGCAGGAGGTTCTTCCTTCACAGTAGGCAATAAAACATATACGTTTGGTGGACTTTGCTTTGAGTTTTATTACAGCGGTGAATTAATGGAGGAGTTCCCGATGACTACACAGCCTTTCGTTCCTGTGAAGGAACTTGAAGTAAAAAATAAAGCGTATCTAGAATATATGGATAAGCTCATGAAGGGAGACTCCTTGAATGTGCTTCAAGAATAAGATCAGACAGTTTCTTTTGAAGGAAGAATTGTTATTCCCATCGTGCAAATGTCATCCACTTGTTCCTGTGTTCCACGCCATGAATCGTGTTCGTTTTCGAGCATGGACAGTTGATCTTCCAGTGATTGTTCGTAAATATCGAGCAGGAATTTTTTAAAGGAGGCGCTTTTGTATTTTTTTCCGTTTGGACCACCGAATTGATCTGCATACCCGTCAGAATACAGGTAGATCTTGTCACCATGAAACAATTGAGTACTATGCGACCTGAAGGGGTCTGTATTGACGGTAAACCCAACAGGCATTTTCTGGGCGAGCAATTCATACAGAGTTTTCTTTTCATTCTGTATGATGCGCACATGTTCAGGCGATATTCCTTTTAATTCGCGCTCATTGCAAAGAAGATAAAGTCCATTGTTGGCTCCACTCCAATCCATAATAAGTGTTCCTGAATGGATTCGTATCACCGATGCATCCATCCCATCCTTTGAGGCATTGATGTCGTCCGATTGTGACAATTCGTTGGCGATTTTATCTCTGAGTTGGTTTAATATTTCATGTGGCATAGGCGCATCATTTCTCGACATGATCTCTTGCAAAAAAGAGAGCCCCAGAACACTCATGAAAGCCCCCGGAATTCCATGTCCTGTACAATCCGCCACACAGAAATAAAAATAATCGCCTTGTTGAAATTTCCAGTAAAAGTCTCCTGAAACAATGTCTTTCGGTCTGTAGAGGATAACATCAGGAAAGAGCGAATTGTCAACTCGGTCAACCTTTTTCTGCAGGGCCGTTTGAATTCTTCGGCCGTAATTGATAGAATCAGTAATCTCTTTGTTTTTGCGTTCTATTTCCCGGTTTTTATTCTGAATGCGTTCTTGCTGAAGGTTGAGGTAACTATGGGCTCGGGAGAACAAAATGGTGAAAGCCAGCAAAATGAAGGTTATAAGAGTGGCATTCTCCCAATCTGTTCCCAACAGGTACAGAAATCCGCCCGTTAAAATAGCTAGAAAACCTACCAGAATCTGGCCTACAATTGCCCTTTTGAACATAAATGAGGCTCCCACAATGATGTTAATCATTAGGCACCATCCCGGGGAATGTATACCGGAAATGTATTGGAAGAAAAAGTAAAAAGCCCCATTTATGAGCAGAACAAAATACCCGGGGTTTTCATATTTCAGTTTATCACAGATGTAAAAAATAGAAGATGCAACAATCGGAAAGACGGGCAAAAGGCACAATGTGTACACCCAATTCTCAGAGAGCATTACACACAATAGTCCGAAGGCGATATCAATAATCGGGAAGATGCCAAACAAATACTTCCATTGCTCACTTTGAAAAATGTTTTGCTCGTTGTTCGAATTCATGGGTCTTATGATTTTCAATGTCAAAGTTAATAGAATACTGAAGTTCAAGGAAAAAGAAAAGGCCGTCGTTTTTCTTATCCGGAAATTTCAACGATGTATTCATTTGGCGAGCTGAAAATGAATGATAACCTGTGTTTTTCATTCATAGAGAGATAATGCCAAGCTATTTCGGCAACAGAGATACCATTTTCTGATACTCGGTCTTGAAAGACTGATCCCCTTTACAGCCCATGGTGGTTTTGGAATTGTAAAAGTGTTCAATCCTATTGCCCGGATCTGGATGTGTACTCAAAAATTCAGGAACGCGTCCACCGCCCATTGCTTGTATTTTTTCGAAAAATCCCGCACCGCCTGCGGCGTTATAGGCCGTTGGACACAAATAAATAACAGATTGCTCATCCGCTTCAATTTCATGGTTCCTGGAAAATTTCAACCCGATCAATGCACCGGTGACTTGTTTGAGTGCGTTGCGATTTCCTGCAAGGACATCCAGCAGAAGTTGAATTCCGAACATTTGTGTCATCTGGCGGGTAGAGTGTCTTCTGTCTGCGTGGCCGATCTCGTGACCAAGTACGCCGGCAAGCTGATCTTCTGAATCCAGGAATTTTAGAATTCCTGTATACACATAAATATATCCTCCGGGAGTACAAAAAGCGTTTAACACACTGTCGTTGTGAATCACATGCAATTTCCAGAGGAACTCGTTTCTGTAACTTACTTTTCCTGAATTGAGAATATTGTCTCTTACTTTGTATAAATACCGGTACACCTCGCGGTACTTGATAGAATCCAACAAAGGATATTCTCTTTTATTGCTATCAATCTCGTGCGCCACTTGTGCTCCGAGTTGCTTATCCTGATCAATGGTGAATAGGTTGAATCCTTTTCGCTGTGTACTCTCACTGCTTAAGCGGCATGAAACAATGAATAATAGAATTAAGACAGCTGTAAACAGAAAGGAAGCTTTCATCATTTTCATATTACATTGGATAGAAATGTGTAATCAAAAAAGTTATTACTACTGCCAACGACCAACCGGCATATACCTCCCTGGGGGTATGTTTATGCAGATACAAACGTGCAGAAAGTGTCAGTCCGGAAGCAAGTACAGCAGCAATGATAACCCAAAATGGAAATATCAACTGATCGACACTGTATGCGAGTAAAAAGCCCGTAAGAATTCCTGCTCCACCACCATGTAGACTTATTTTGATCCAATTATTGATGAGTGTGTATGAAACTGTAACGAACACTCCTGCCAAGGGCAAAGCATAAATGTACTTCGGAAGTTGACCATCCGGAAACTTGTAGTAAAAAATCCCATATAACAAGAGACAGTATGCCAGCATCAGAAACATAGGAATGCTTCTTTCCGTTTTATCCTCCATGTCAATAGTGGTGATTACTCTTTGCTTGTGCAGGATTACGAACGAAACTCCGGGTGCCACGGCACTAAAAGTGACAAACATGAGAAGAAGCGCCTGTTTTGCTTCAGGACTGATAAAATATAAAGACTCCCTGAAATAGAGCACTTCCGGCATGGATGGAACATACAGTGTCAGCATTAATCCGTACACCGGTGTCAAGAGTGGCAAAAACACCCAGGATACAATATGAGAGGCAATTTTCACAGTTCTTTTCTTAATCGTGCAACAGGAATATTGAGTTGCTCACGGTATTTGGCAACAGTTCGTCTTGCGATGTTATATCCTTTTTCCTTGAGAAGTTCCGCCAGTTTCTCATCTGTAAGTGGTTTTCGTTTTTTCTCACCCTCAATGGCTTCGGAAAGAATTTTCTTCACTTCTCGGGTGGAAACTTCCTCTCCTGTATCAGTAGAGAGAGATTCAGAGAAAAAATACTTCAACGCAAAGATGCCATACCCGGTCTGGACGTACTTGCTATTGGCAACGCGAGAAACGGTGGAGATGTCCAGTCCAACAATCTCTGCGATGTCCTTCAGGATCATAGGCCTGAGTTTGGTTTCATCGCCGGTAAGGAAATATTCCCGTTGGTAGTTCATGATCGCATCCATGGTCAGAAGGAGTGTTTGCTGCCTTTGTCTGATCGCATCAATAAACCATTTCGCACCATCCAGTTTTTGTTTGACAAACATCAACGCTTCCTTGTCGGATTTTGAAGTCTTTGCTCCTTCTGCGTATGACCGAAGCATTTGTTCGTATTCCCGGCTGACTTTTAATTCCGGAGCATTCCGGCCGTTTAAAGACAGTTCAAGTTGCCCTTCAAACTCATTGATCATAAAATCCGGGATGATTTGCTGCAAATTACGCGCAGATTCTCGCATGGAACCACCGGGTTTCGGATTCAACTTCAGAATTTCATCGATCGCCTCTTTTAAGTCTTCATCCTCGATTTCAAGTTTTTTAGAGATCCGATCGTAATGCTTTTTGGTAAATTCTTCGAAGAAATCCTGAAGGATCTTTTTAGCGGTAAACCTGGTAATGTCTCCGTCCTGTCTTCGATTGATCTGAATTAATAGGCATTCCTGTAAATCTCTTGCTCCTATCCCGGCAGGATCGAGTTCTTGAATAAGTTTCAATACCTCTTCAACTTCCGTTTCTGATACACTAACATTTGCTGAGAAGGCGAGATCGTCGACGATGGCTTCCAGTTCTCTGTTGAGGTATCCGGATTCATCCAGGTTGCCAATTATAGTGTCAGCAATTAAAAACTGCTGATCATCCAGATCCAGCAAATACAACTGTTGTGAAAGCAATTCCTGAAAAGACTGTTCACCGGAGAGCGGAATCACCCGTTCTTCGTCATCTTTACTGTGATTATTTGCCTTTGTTTTGTAATCTGAACCGTCCTCATCAATGTATTCTGAAATATCGAAATCAGGCTCGTCGTCGTCATAGTCGTCGTCAAAATCTTCTTCTCCTTCAAAATCTTCCTCTGCATCGGCACCCTCCTCGAGGGCAGGGTTTTCCTCAATTTCCTGTTTGATGCGCTGATCCAATTCCATGGTGGGCACCTGCAACAATTTCATCAATTGAATTTGCTGAGGTGAGAGTCGCTGCTCCAGTTTTTGAATCAAATGTTGTTTGAGGGCCATAAATACATCAGATTAAACGCCAATTGTGCGTTCAAAACAAAAATAACTAAAGTTCGCAACGTTGTATTGTAACCGAAGTTATTTAGGTAAAAAATAACGTTTTGACGGATCAATGAATTCTGTAACACTTAAAATTCAGCATTCTGAGGTGTTCTCGGAAATGGAATCACGTCGCGAATATTGGTCATGCCTGTTACAAACATCACCATTCGTTCAAACCCCAATCCAAAACCGGCATGAGGTACGGAGCCAAAACGACGGGTGTCGAGATACCACCACAATTCTTCTTCCGGAATATGGAAATCGGCACATTTCTTCCTAAGGATGTCCAGACGCTCTTCGCGCTGTGAACCGCCAACGATCTCGCCAATGCCAGGGAATAAAACGTCCATTGCGGCAACGGTTTTACCGTCTTCATTCTGGCGCATGTAGAAAGCCTTAATCTGCGAAGGGTAATTTGTAAGTATCACCGGACATTTGAATTCCTTTTCTACCAGGTAACGCTCATGTTCGCTTTGAAGATCGATACCCCATTCCACTTCGTACTGGAATTTTTTCTTCTTGTAATGATTTGAATTTTTCAGGACATCGATCGCTTCGGTGTAAGTGAGTCGTTTGAAATCATTGTTCACCACAAATTGTAATCGTTCAATCAACGACAATTCATTTCGTTCATTCTGCGGTTTCTGACTTTGCTCCTGCGTTTCCCGATCGTTGAGAAACTTGAGGTCATCGGCACAATGTTCCATGACATACTTACAGATAAACTTCAGAAAGTCTTCTGTAAGATTCATGTTATCCTGCAGGTCATTGAAAGCAACTTCGGGTTCAATCATCCAGAATTCAGCCAAATGTCTTGAGGTGTTGGAATTCTCTGCGCGGAAAGTCGGGCCGAAGGTATACACCTGGCCTAATGCAAGTGCAGCCAATTCGGCTTCCAATTGTCCTGAAACGGTCAGGTTAACTGCTTTGCCAAAAAAATCTTCTTTAAAATCTACTTTGCCATCCTCGGTAAGCGGTGGATTCTTTGGGTCGAGGGTAGTAACACGGAACATCTCTCCTGCACCTTCCGCATCTGAGCCGGTAATGATCGGAGTATGTAAATAGAAAAAGCCACGCTCATTGAAAAATTGGTGTATGGCAAATGCAACTGCATGACGAATTCTGAATACTGCACCGAATGTGTTGGTTCTGAAACGCAAATGTGCTTGTTCCCTGAGGAATTCCAAACTGTGTCGTTTTGGTTGCATTACAGTACGCTGTACGTCGTCTGGATTAGCATCCCCAATGATTTCTATATCCGTAACTTGCAACTCTACCGCCTGTCCGGAACCTTGCGACGCCACCAGGTGACCCTTTAGTCCAACTGCAGCACCAGTAGTAATGCGTTTAAGAGTTGTTTCGTCCGTATTTTCAAAATCAACAACTGCCTGTAATGTATGAATTGTCGAACCGTCGTTCAGCTGGATAAAACGGTTACTTCTGAATGCACGCACCCATCCTTTCACCAGAGTCTCTTTACCTATCTCAGCACTTGCTAAAACATCAACGATCTTTGTTCTTTTCATATCTGCCATTTGAGTGGGCAAAGGTAGTAAGAATGGACAAAAAAAATCCGGAACAAACTCCGGATCTCATGTTACATTTTGATAATGACAAATTCGGTTCTTCGGTTTTTTTGGTGTTCCTCCTCAGGACAAGTTGATTTCACAGTTCCTTCACACGGACAATCGACTTTAAGTTTGGATTCACCATAGCCTTTCCCGTAAATTCGTTCAGGTTTGCTGATGCGTTTTTTGATGTAGTTTGCTGAGGCAACAGCTCTTCGTGATGAAAGGTCCATATTGAACTTGTAGCTGGAACGACAGTCTGTATGAGAACCCAGTTCAACAACCATGTTGGGATTGTCATTCATGACTTTTACAATCTTATCAAGTTCTGTGGCTGCATCTTTACGAATGTCCGCCTTTCCAAGATCGAAATAAATGGGGCGAATATCTATGATTGTTGCCAAATCAGTTCCAACAGCAATCTTGTCCATAGAAAGATCTAATTTCTCATTAAGATTGACTACTCCATTGGTAGGAACAGTGCCATTGTAAACAACTGTTTTAGATAAATATCCCTCTCTCTCAAGCACTACGGTATAGGATACATTTTCACCGGTTTTTTTATCCAGAATTTCTTTTCTCAAAAGACCTGTAACGTCCGTTGAAGCCGAAATTAAAGGCGTTGTTGATGTACCGGGAGTGATCACAACCTTTACACCGTCCAACGGCACATTCGATACGGCATCAGTGATGGAACACACGAGCATGACGTCCGGTTTTTTCTCCAGTTTGGCGTCGCCGTTGATCTTCCCTGAAACAGGGTCAGCCTTGGAAACATCCAATGGCATTCCTTTCTCGAAATAATCGTCTTTATTGACTGACACCGTATACTTTTTATCTTCCTCTAATTCTGCAGTATACCGTCCTTGATCATCCGTTTTGAGTTGTGCAACTACCTTCCCCTGACCGTCTTTGATAACCACTGTTGCATTTGGCAATACTGCTCCATTGGATTGATCTGCGATTATTCCCTCAACATAAACCCCTGCCTTGTATGGCGCCACCAGGGTAAAGGCATAAATGTCATCGGCTCCTTTTCCTTCTGCTCTGTTGGAAGAAAAATACCCTGTCTTGCCGTCATTGTTAAAAATGAGTGCAAAATCGTCGGATAAACTGTTGATCTTATTTCCCAGATTGGTAACTTTTTTGAACGATCCATCTTTCACAGGAAAAGCTACAAAAACGTCTAAGCCGCCTAATCCAATGTGTCCGTTCGAAGCAAAGAACAACTGTCCCTCGTTTGAAATTACAGGAAACATCTCATTGGCCTCAGTGTTGATAGTTGGACCAAGATTAATCATTTTTCCGAAAGTTCCATCTGCATTTACGGAGACAGAATACAGGTCTGCACCTCCATAACCACCAGGCATATCCGAAGCAACAAACATGGTTTTCCCATCCTTTGAAAATGCAGGATGGCCCAACGAATATTCTTTTGAATTCAATGAGATTTCCTTTTCATTTGTCCATTCACCCTCTCCGGAAACATCCGCTACATAGATTTTTAGATTTTGAATTCCATTTGCATCTCTGCGTTCGTTCTTCTCGGAAATATTATTTCTTGTGAAATAGACTTTTTTTCCATCGGGACTATAACATAAGGGGCCTTCATGAAATCGCGTATTTGCTTTTCCTTTTTTCACTAATGTGCCTAACGAGTCTTTTTTCGCCTGGCTTGAAACATACATATCCAAAAACGGACTTGCATTCCAAGTCCAGTCTTGTTTGATTGAATTGCTCACTCCACGGTTGCTGACAATGACAACCTCTTCCTTTCCAAAAATCTGGTATGCTCCAAACTCCGTATATGGGGTGTTAATGTTCAAATGACTTATGGTAAAATGCCCTGAGTTTTTAGCTATATCCGAGAGATATGACTGGTTTTTCTTGTAGGATATACCTCTGTGATCTGAGGGAAATTTAACATTCAGTCTCTCCATCCAGACGTCGCTGTCTTTTGTTTTTCCATTTTGCTTCAATGACTGAGCATACATGAAATAATCATTCACACCGGCGGATGCATCATTTACGATCACTTCAAAATACTTTTCAGCATTTTGCATATCGCCCATGTTGTAATAACAAACGGCCAACTTCTGTTTAACAGCTGTGTTCTCTTCAGCTGTACCAATGATCTCACCGTATAATGGTGCAGCAAGCGCGTAGGATAGTTTGCTGTAGTATGTGTCTGCCATGCGTAATTTGGATGACTGTCCATAAGTAACTGTCTGGAAAATCAAGAAAACCGCTAGCGTAAAACCAATTCTTTTCATATTCTTTTTGTTAGAAGTAACGTGGTGAACGAATACCTTTCTTATTAAACCTGAAATCATAAGACAATAGAACTTCGATTGTTCCATAGTTGTATTTTCTTATTTCTTGTGTCCCGAAATCTCCGGCTACCCCAACTTTGAATTGATCTGTCAGCTGAAACTGGGAAAAAACACCAAATGCTGCATCCCACCTGTACATCCCGCCAAACCAGATCTTTTCTCTATAGATGAAGGCGGTGCTCAGGTCTAAACTAAGAGGCGCACCGGCAGTGATCTTTACTTGGGAAGAAGGTCTGAGTTTCCATTTGCTGTTCAAATCGACTATACCGCCAATTATACCGAAATAGTGACGTCTTTCCATGGTGGTCTCACTGTTCCCGAAAGATTGCTCAAGTATTCTGGGTGTACTGGCACCAGCGAAGAAATGAGGTCCATGGTAGTAAATTCCAACACCAAAGTTAGGGTTCACCTGATTCTGGACATTCTGTAGCAACTTAGGATCGTTGTCTTGAGTAGTTTCCAATGAGCTTGTCGCCGCAGAGATCACATTGAGACCACCCTTTAAGCCGAAAGATAACTTCCTGTCCTGATTCTTGAATTTGAGGGTGTAGGAAAAATCTCCATATACCATCGTTTGCGAAATAGGACCAGCCTTGTCGTGAACGAACGTCATACCGACACCGACAGATTCATACTTCAAAGGTGAATGTATACTTAACGTGCTCGAAACCGGCCGACCGGCAAATCCCATCCATTGTTCCCTGTGTATCCCTGTCACGTTCAGTACTTCTCTGCTGCCTGCATAGGCTGGGTTGACAAACAACTTGTTGTCAAAAAACTGAGTAAACTGAGGTTCTTGTTGGCCGAATACCAATGACACATTCCATGTCATCAGTAAAATTGTTACTATTCTCATCTTCATAGTCTAAGCCGATTAACGTTGTAAATAAATATATCCTTTGAATACAGTTGCATTCGGGTCTTTCGTGTCAAAAATGTAATAATACGTTCCCGTCGGAAGAGCATCGCCGCCTATATTCAAGCTGCTCTGTGAATTTCCGTTCCAATTGTTTTGATAATTTGTTGTCTGGAACACGACGTTGCCCCAACGGTTTAGTATCGTAATTTCATTGTCGGGGTATTTCTCGATACCTACGATGACAAAATTGTCATTTATACCGTCTCCATCCGGGGTGAATGCCTCAGGAATACTGAAATCACATGCTTTTGGACTGCATGCATCTAACGGGTCTGAGCCACTTGAAATCTCTTCGCCATTGTTGATGCCATCATTGTCACAGTCGGACGAGTTCCAAGTTGCTGAAGGCGAAAGTGTCTGGCTGCTCACAACAAGGTCACAAGGATCTTGCGGATTGGTTCCATCAGCCAATTCATCACCATTTGTTACACCGTCGCCGTCGCAATCAGCAGCGAGCCATGCACCAGAAGGAGCGAGTGAAATATCTGCTGCGGTATACGAACAAGGATCGTTTGGATCTGTACTGTTCGGACCAGGTGTTCCATCGCCGTTTGGATCAACTTCATCACCATTTGTTACACCGTCGCCATCGCAATCAGCAGCGAGCCATGCAACAGAAGGAGCGAGTGAAATATCTGCTGCGGTATACGAACATGGATCGTTTGGATCTGTGCTGTTCGGACCAGGTGTTCCATCGCCGTTCGGATCAACTTCATCACCATTTGTTACACCGTCGCCGTCGCAATCAGCAAGTGCATCTGCAAGACAATCTCCAACGGTTATTGTTACAGTAGCCTGATCGCAAATAACCGGAGTTCCGTTGTCACAAACTTCGTAGGTAAATGAATCTGAACCTGAATATCCCGGATCCGGAGTGTAAGTCACCTCGCCCGATACCGGATCTATAGTTACAGAACCATTTGATGGACCTGACAAGACGTTTACAGTAGTTGCATCAATCGTTCCATCTGAATCCGTATCGTTTGCTGTAACATCGATACTAACAGGCGTACCCGGATTAGTATTCGCAGAGTCATCATTTGCTGTAGGCCCATCGTTGACTGAATTAACTGTGATGGTTACGGTAGCCTGATCGCAAACAACCGGAGTTCC
>JBEGVI010000175.1:0-4836 GCA_041178485.1 Bacteroidota bacterium
TCGGGAAATTTAGTTCTCGGTTTTTGAAGGCTAAGCAAGGTGTCCAGCTCGATGTAGTCCCAATACTTTACCGTATCGGCATACAACAATCCATCGAGGTAAGAAACCATGTCCTGTCCTAAAGCGGCGTATTTCTCATTTAGAGC
This sequence comes from Bacteroidota bacterium, assembly GCA_041178485.1. GTDB lineage: Bacteria > Bacteroidota > Bacteroidia > Flavobacteriales_D > Crocinitomicaceae > M0103. The sequence goes on from JBEGVI010000175.1 coordinate 147, forward strand.
CTCAAGTCGTTGTATGATCTCAGGTGTTATTTCCATGAATGTTCTTTAACAGCACAAAGGTATCAAATGCACATAAGCAAACAAGCAGCGGTTAATATTTTAACCGCTGCTCAATTAAATGGTTAAAAAACAACTTTTTTACAGAGTGTGATTACTTTTGTTGCATGATTGATTACAACCCAAAGAGCTGGCTCAAATTAATTTTTGCATTTCATAAAAGCGACACGTTTAGAATTTTATGGAAGGAGATCGTTTACATTGGACTTTTTACTACGCTGGTTGTCTTCTTGGAAATTAAATTTTTCCCGGATGCCGAAGTTCTGGAAAAACTCATAGGAGTTTATTCTTTGATAGGCTTTGTCATTTCACTTCTTTTGGTGTTTCGAACCAATACCGCCTATGATCGATGGTGGGAAGGAAGACGTAAATGGGGCGAGCTTGTGAATGATTCTAGAAATCTATCTATCAAGCTATCTGGTATTTTAAAGGAGGAGTCTGACAGAGATTTTTTTAGACGAATGATATCCAATTTCGCTTTTGCTTCCAAAGAACATTTAAGATCAGGTGTAGAATTTAAAGAATTGAATTTAAATTCACCTGAGCATGAGTATTTACGCTCAAAACAACATGTTCCTTTGGCAATTGCCGAAATGATGTTTTCAAAAATCAGTTCTTTAAAATCAGACGGAACGATTTCTGAGGTGGAAGTCCTGTATCTTGAAAGAAATTTAAACAGCCTGATGGATTCCCTTGGCGGTTGTGAAAGGATTAAGAACACGCCGATTCCGTTTTCTTACAGCTTGTTTATAAAGAAATTTATTTTTGTTTATGTGATAACACTGCCACTTGCTTTTGTACAGCAATTTGGATACTTCGCGGCACTAATCTCCACATTTATTTTCTACATACTTGTAAGTATGGAGGTTTTGGCGGAGGAAATTGAAGACCCATTTGGAATCGACGACAATGATTTGCCTACAGATCAGCTGTGTCTTAAAATAAAAGAATCTGTAGAGCAGGTGTTTAAAAACAAGTAATGCCGCATTAGCGGCATTACATTGCAATCAGTATGTTTTCTTGATTTAGTCTTTTACAAACTTAATAGTCTCAAGTCCAGTTTCGTGCGAGATATTAACGAAATATACACCTGACGACAATTTGGAAACATCAATGTCCATGGATTTTCCAGCTCCAGGAGTGTATGTGTTCAATGTTCTTCCCTCCATGTTTGAAAGGCTTATAGAACTAATTCCCAGTTTCGCGCTCAAACCGTTTAGTGTAATTGTCGTTTGTGCAGGATTAGGATGAACAGTAAAGGGCTGAATAACCTCTTCAATTACACCTGCGTTACCTAGAATAAGCTTATATCCGGTAAAAGAAGTTGGCACATCGGTTGGAACCTGTCCAACGAACGGAACCTCAATCAATACAGTAGCGGTGATGTTAATCACAAGAGGATAGGTTCCGGCTGTTGAGCTTGTACCATAGAGGTTTGCACAACCATTGGCCCCGCCGGCATATTGACAAGAGGGAACGTTGCAAGCATAATTAAATCCCACCGGTAGTCCATCTACACCATCTACGACGAATCCTTGAATCGGACTTCCAATGAATGCCTGAGCAGTTGGATCATCACCCGCAACATCAGCGGTCACGTTGTCCGGAACTTTGAAATTCAAATCAGTACTGTACGCGACGTTGATTGCTCCCAAAGGAAAATTGATAATCGTATCCGGCCATGCACCGTAAGCAGAATCGGCATAATTTGCCCCCGGAGTGCACGATTGCGCCTGAACGGTTGCAGCGGTTAAAAGAGTAATTGAAAAGAGTAAAAGTTTCTTCATAACAATGGTTTTAGTAATTTTTGTTGATTCAAATATAGAAAAAAACTAGAAATTCCATGTTGCCCTGTGGAAGGGCTGAATATTTTTCATGAGCGTCAAGTGGATTTGATTTATTTTAGCTCAAACAAGATTTACTCCATTAAACTGCCTTCTCGTGAAAAAATGGTCTCGTCGTTCAGTTCTTGGTCTTTTGGGTACAAGTGTAGCCCTCCCTTCGTTTTCATGGAATGTTCACTCTGCAGGAAACAATAATCCGGTCGTTTTAGCGAATGCCCTGAAAAAAGGAGATCTTGTCGGTATTTGTGCTCCTGCAGGAGGAATCAAGGACCCGGAAGAACCTGATCAATTCGCCAAACTTCTAAAGAGCATGGGTTTTAGAGTAAAAATGGGCAAAAATCTTTCTGGCCGTTTTGGTTATTTTTCTTCACCCGACGCGGAACGCGCAGAAGAGTTCCTGGATATGGTCTCCGATAAAGAGGTCAAGGCAGTCTTTTTTATTCGCGGAGGATGGGGGTGTGCGCGAATTCTTCCATTGATAGACTTTCATAGTATAGCGGCCAATCCTAAAATTTATATGGGATTTTCGGACATCTCTTCCTTGTTGAATGCAATCACGGACCGAACAGGAATTGTGACATTTCACGGACCGAACGGGAATGCCTCCTGGAACGAACGAAGTCTATCCTACCTAAAAACAATGGCCTGGGAGTTAGGGGCATGTAGATTTGAGAATTTACCCGATGATCTCGTTCCATACACGATAGTTCCCGGAAGGTCTGAAGGAAGGTTGACGGGGGGAAATCTTAGTGTACTCACAGCGATGATCGGCACTGAATACGAACCCGTGTGGGACGGAAAGATCTTGTTTTTAGAAGAGGTACATGAAGAGCCTTATCGGATTGATCGCATGTTGACTCAAATGGCCCAGCACGGAGTGTTTAAACAGATAAAGGGATTGATACTTGGTGCTTTTCGCGACTGTGTTCCGGAAGAAAAAAACAGGGCCTTCACTGTGGACGAGGTCTTCAGGCAACATTTTAATGCATTGGACATTCCTGTTTATGCAAATGCTCAATTTGGCCATGTTGCCAATAAATTTATTCTTCCGATAGGAGTTAATGCAGTTGTGGACAGTGTGAGCTGTAGCATTCAAATGCTTGAAAAGGCAGTAACTCATTAGAAATTAGAGATAAAATAATAGGCTGTCTATACATTGTATATACCATTGTGCGCGCATAACATCAAAAAATTCTTGTATTTTTGTATGAATATTTCAAGGCTGAGGCGTTGATTTTTGAATTTAAACCACTCTTGCATGACTAAAAAACTACTATTAATTGCGCTGTCTTTTTGTGCTGTGTCCATTTCTTTTGGGCAAAAAGTTCTTTTCAAGGGAACAGTAATAGATGAAGTAAGTAATCAGGGAGTACCCCTCGCAAAAATCACGGTTACGGGTCAATCTTCCGGAGCTCAGGCGGATCCTGACGGAAAGTTTGAAATTATGCTAACTTTTTCTCCGGAGATGTTGAGTTTAAAATTGTTGGTGTCTGGAGAAAATTATTCCGAAGAAGAGTTTACAGTTACTCCCCAGGATAAAGAATTAATTTTTTCACTGAAGTCGACGCCTAAAGTTCTTAATGAGATCGTGGTATCAAGTTCAAGAGTTTCAGAAAAAATATTTGAAGCCCCGGTGAGCATTCAAAAGCTTAGCGCGAAAGAAATTCAGGCAACATCCAGCGGAAATTTTTACGAGGGTTTAAAAAACCTCAAAGGTGTTGATATTTCTACATCAAGTGCCGGATTTCAAGCGGTCAATATGAGGGGTTTCAACACGACGGCCCCTGTGAGGGTAGTACAATTTGTAGATGGGATGGACAACCAGGCGCCCGGACTTAATTTTCCTGTAGGAAACCTTGTGGGAGCGAATCCATTGGACCTTCAAAGCATTGAGGTGATTACCGGGCCTGCTTCTGCATTGTATGGGGCAAATGCTTTTCAGGGTGTAGTCAATATGATTACAAAGGATCCTTTTCGAAATCAGGGGTTTTCGGCTGAATTTAAAACAGGAAGCAGAAATTTACTCGAGTGGAATTATAGATTCGCACAAGCTTTTGGAAAAAACGATCGGTTTGCGGTTAAGTTCACAACGTCAGTGCTAAAGATGAAAGATTGGCTTGCAAATGACACCTCCTCAAATACGTATGGAGATATAAGTGCCGATGTCAATTTAAGCAACATTGTTTCACAGCTTCAGTATGATCAGTCCCTTTCTCAGGAGGATCAGGACAATTGGCTGGCACTTAACAATTATATAGAATTTAATCCGGTTGTAGGTGAGATAGGGTTAAATGTTAAGAACGTTGCTGCGCCGGGATATCTTGAAAACCAACTTGCACAAAATGATGTAGAAAGTTTGAAGTCCAACTTTGGCCTCTATTACAAGGTAAATGAGAACAGTCAGATTTCTTATACTGGAAAATTTGGAACAGGAACGGCGATCTATCAGGGCGCAAACAGATACTCAATTAATGACATTCTCTTTCATCAACATAAAGTAGAGTGGACCGGAAAAAACCATCTTTTAAGGGCCTACACGACGGTAGAAGACGCTGGAAATTCGTATGATGCAGTCTTCACCGGCATTAATATATCCAAGGCCTCTATCGGAGACAATTGGGTCCCAACGTATTTAAAAACATTTTTTGAGACACTTGGTGACTTAAACAACGACTACGATGATGATGCGAGCCTTGACGATGTGAATCAGGCGATGAATGCTGCACTTGCGGCAGCAGACAGCTCATGGTATCAGCCGGGAACATATGCTTATGACAGCATTAGAAGGG
>JBEGVI010000176.1:0-6842 GCA_041178485.1 Bacteroidota bacterium
AGCCAATCCTGGGAGATAAGTATTTGGTATAATTAAAATTGGAACCTCCCGAAAATGCAATTAGGAACCCTGTATTTGACGATCCTATTACGGTCTTAATACCAGTGCCGAAAAAATTACCTGAATTTTCTACAGCTCCATCTAAATTAAACAATGAATACGGTAAGGGGACATTTTTCTGAGACAAGGATTGCCCAAAAGTAGTTAAGGAAAAAACTATTAAAACTGCTGAAAAGATATTTTTCATGAAACAATTTAAAGGGCGGAACTTAGGTTCCGCCTTATTAAAAATCAGAATTACTTCTTCCAGAACTTTAATTTAGACAAAAAGCCTTTTTTCTTCTCAGCAGGCTCATCCGAAGTAAAAGCACTCTCAGCACTGTTCTCAGAAACACCGACTGATGACGGATTATTTACTCCTTTGAGGAAAGCTTCGTATTCATCTACCAATGAAGTAGTTTCCGTGGTTTTAGTCACTTCATATTCAGCTTCAACAGTAAGTGTATTTAATGAAAGTTCTTGAAGTTTGCCTACTGCATCAACGTTGGTAGTTTTAGAGTCACTTGAAGAAACTGTAGTGTTTTGCTTGATGACACCATCGTCCTTCAATTGTTTCATTTGTTTCGCAGCAAGGTCGAAAGCGTCCTGTTTAGCTTTCATTTCTTCAGCCTCCAATTCATCTTTTATTTCTTTATAAGATCTTGGATTCTGGTAGTATCCCGCGAAACCTGTGACAGTCGCAGTACTTTTTCCACCGAAGATCAAGATTTTAGCTGAAGTCTGAATCTTGTATATTGGATCAACCAACACGTGAATATTGTTATTCACAATAGCGTTGTAGTAGGCTTCATCCTTTGCGTCCTGAGGAGAAGCGTGTCTTTTGTTTGATGACGCTTGTACAACCTTATTCTCATCAACCTTCAATTCAACACCTACCTTGTCTGCAATTACAACACTTTTCTCAGGTATTTGAGAAAGTCTGTGCGAATGCTTGTAAGAACTGCAAGACGTCATTGTTCCGGCTACAATCACCATTGCACCCAGAAAACCATGTATATGGATATTTTTCATTTTACTTTCTTTAAATGGATTAATTAGTATTTCAATTTTGAAACGAACTTAAAGAACTCATCCGTGGACTTTGTTTTAGTCTCATTCTTGTAGATTGAACATGGCTTGCAATTTTCGTCGATGCGGAATTTTTCTACTTCGGTCGTAGCAGACAAACCACCAATAGCTGCAAGCGTCTTGTAGTTTTTCAACGCTGTTTGAAAAGCAGCCTTGTCTTTTTCAGCTTGCTCCGCCTTTAATGCATCTTCAATGCTCTTAAGGCTTCTCGAGTTTCTGTAGTATCCTGCAAAACCTACTACATCTGCAGTACTCATTTTACCAAACAGTGTACGAGTGGTAGTCACACTGTAAATCGGATCGACCAACACATGAATGGTGTTCGTCTGAATTGCATCGTAGTATGCCTCATCCTTTGCATCTTTCACATTTTTGTGACGACCGGATCTTCCACGACACGTTTTGTTTAAATCCACCCTAAGATCAACAGCGATCTTGTTGGTAACGACAATGTTCTCTTCGGCAATGTTAGATACCCGGTGAGAATGCTGGTACGTACTGCATGAAGTTGCCAGTAGCATTAAGGCAAAAGTTACAGCAATACTACCTGACCGAAAGATTTTCTCTTTTTTCATAAGTAGATTAATTTATTGTTTGAAACAAAACTAGTTAACACCTTGCATTTTCAAACGAAATTCATCGTTAGTTATTAACAAATAGTGAGGATATTTGTAACAATTCGTCAAAAACAGCGTAAAGCGTCTCAAAAAATTTTAATTTTAACGTCGAATAAATTTTAGACAAGACCTATGAAAAAAATTATTGTTTCCGTTTTTACACTTTTCGCCCTCGGAGCGAACGCACAATCATTTACTGAGAATCTTTATTTTGACTTGAACGTTGGAACCCGAGTTGGTGGTTTTGTTTCTGACTCATCTACCCTGGGTGCGGGACTTCACCTGGAGGGAGGGGTTGGTTATGAATTGAATGAACTCTATGCTATTAAAGGCGATCTTGGATTTGACACCTACAGCGCAACAAACAGCGCGAGTGTTGAAGACCGTTCACTTGGAATCCGTGCATCGTTGCAAGGTGTGGTTAATGTAAGTGATCTTGCAGGCTTTGGCACTGAAACTTTCGGACTAAAGTTTCACGGTGGATTTGGATTTTACACCAACTCAAATCCAAGCTACAAGGACAATTACAGAACAAACATCGGTGAATTTGAAGATCCGCTTTTCAAAGGAAACGACGATATGATCAACTTCATTTTTGGATTGAACCCTCAATATCATTTGAGCGAACAGCTTTCAGTGAACGCTGATTTGTCTCTTGTTTTACTTGCAAAACAAAGTTCCTATGTTGACAAAGCTTTTAACAATGCAATAAACAACGGCATGGGCAACATTTTTAATGCCTCCGTCGGAATCTCATTCCGTCTGTAATAAAATTCAGCACAAAGTTCAAAGGAGAATCTCAATGGTTCTCCTTTTTTTATTCCCAAAAATCAACAAACTTAATTGATTTTAGTGCAATTCAAACCACTCATCGTTGATGAAAAAGCACCAAGCCGTCCATGGGTTTCTGGAGAATATTTCCTGGTTTAATATTGAATTCAGCACACGCTTTTTCTAATTGATCACGAAAGAGATATGCAACAGAACCTACAAAGTGAACAGGTATATTTGAAAAATCCGGATAGGCCGTTATGTGTATATCGATAAACTTCCTGAAGCCATCGGTTACCATCTGTTTGACATATTCTTCATCCTTGAACGCGTACAAATGGCTTGTCATGGATGCAAGAAAAACGTTGGCATTCGGTTTTCTGTACACCAATTCTACAATACCATCCTTATCCAATTGCGCTTCTTTTGACAACCTTTCACTCAAAAAATGAGGCACTCTTTGGTAAAGATAATCGCTTAACAATCTTTTACCCAGGTAGGAGCCACTTCCTTCGTCTCCCAGAATATATCCCAATGCGGGCATTGCGCGGGAAATTTTATTTCCATCATAGAAACAAGAATTTGAACCCGTTCCCAAAATACATGCGATCGCCGGTTCACCCGTAAACGTGGCATACGCACATGCAGCAAGGTCGTGATCTACCCTGATTTCAGCATACGTGAAGATTCTTTGCAACCCTTTTTGAATGATTGATTTCATTGATTCTGAGGAACAGCCCGCACCATAAAAAAAGAGCTCCTTCACTTCAGAAGCAAATTGAAAAAGATCGGGATCAGCCATTACAACAGCAGCAACTGACTCCTCAGTATGGAATACTGGATTTAAACCGGGAGTAGTAAAATCCCTCCTTACATCTCCCTCAACCAACACCCAGTCACTTTTAGTGGAGCCACTGTCAACAATTAAACGCATAGACTAAGGTATAAATAATCAACGGAGAACCATAAATGAAAATGGTGAACATCGCTGTTTTGGCAATGATACTTCTTTTCAACAAAAACAGATAAATTAAAAAAGGCGATCGTTTTGAATCGCCTTTTTGTGGTGATGGACGGAATCGAACCGCCGACACAAGGATTTTCAGTCCTTTGCTCTACCAACTGAGCTACATCACCATCCTCAATTGTGGGGGCAAATATACGAACATAATTTAATCTTCGAAGTTCGAAGGATATTTTTTAATGCAATAGGCTATCTTTGCCATAGATGACTCCAGCAAAGGACGTTTTACTGATCGATGCAGGCAATACAGAGGTAAAACTGTGTCTCGTGCACGACGGCAAACTTGGCGAAATTACCCGCTGCGGTATTGATAAACTTCGTGAACAGATCGAGGTGATGCATGCATCTGAAATCCTGAAAATATGCACCTCGGTTCTTTCTGAGGAAGCCAATCAACTCCATTTGAAATCCCTCCAGCCAATTGAGATCTATCACTCAGAAACGCCTGTCCCACTCCAGGTGAGTTATTCGCCCAGACATTCGTTGGGAATGGACCGCCTGAGCAATGCCAGTGCCATACACAACAGGAAACGCACACAAGTTGCGGTGAGCATCGACATCGGAACGTGTATTAAATTCGACGTCGTAGAAGAAAATACATACATTGGAGGATCCATCAGTCCGGGGATTGAACTGCGGTACAAAGCCATGCACGAATTTACAGGCAAACTGCCTCTTTTGACTGAGAAAAAAGAGACAGATCTAATTGGCAAAAACACTTTTGAATGCATGTCCTCCGGTGTAATGAATGCAATACAGGCTGAAATCGACGGAATGATAACACGGTATCGAAATATGTATCCTGATATCTCGTTCTATGTGACAGGTGGCGATGCCAATTACTTTGATTTCGAAGGAAAAAATGACATCTTTGCACTCGAAAACCTTACACTTGAAGGTCTTTACATGATATATCTTCACAATGCGTCATAGTTCTGCTCTGCTTCTGATCCTGATTCTTCTCACGAGCTCCCTGGAAAGACTCTGTTCGCAAACGATCTATTCCCCCTGGAGTTCTTTCGGAATTGGAGACCGCTCACAAACAGAGCACGGAATTTTCACAGGACTGGGGAACAGCAGGATCAGTGTGATGGATTCTACTGTACTCAACTTCTACAATCCTTCCAGCTACAGCCAGCTAAGCAAAGGCCTCCCTCTTTATTCCTTGGGGCTGAACAGCCGATTGACCCAACTTCAATCTTCGCAGCAAAATACATTGAACTTCAATCTTATTCCCGACCATTTTGCGATGGCCTTTGGCTTGAAGAACTTTTTAGGACTCGCTTTTGGACTGAAACCTTTTACGAGAATGGGGTACGACATTAGTTCACGTTCGAAGGTAGGTTCAGATTCGATCAAATACACGTATCGTGGAAAAGGAGGTTCACACGAGGTATTTCTGGGCTTGAGCACAGACTTGATTCATTTAAAATCAACGCGGATCAGCGTAGGAGGGAATATTGGATACATCTTTGGCAATACCTTGAAAGAACGTCAAAGTGTTCTTATCCAAGGCAATTCGATCGTCGGTGGCATCGACTGGAATGAAATCCGCTTGAATGCGCTGCATTATGAGCTTGCAGCCAACTTCAAACAGAAACTGGGAACCAACCAGTCCATCTCGTTTTCCGCCGTTTGGGAACCAAGTCAATCATTAAAAGCAAGTTCCAACTCCTATTTGTTTTACGGAAATGTTGACGACCCTGAACTTTATGACACGCTCAGTGCAACAACTGACATAGACGCCACTGTGGACCTTGCCGGAAGAATTCAATATGGGTTCTCCTGGACGCATTGGTTCAAAGACGCACGCAAAGACAACTCTGTCAGAAACAGTGAGCTGGCACTTCATCTCAATTATTCAAAGGCCCTTACAGCATTTACATCTACTAACGCTATCAATGCTTCGGAAGGATGGAACATTGGAATCCAGTACACACCGGAAACTGATTTCCTGGAAAACTCAAGCAATGCCAGCTTCCTGGAAAGAGCGCACTACAGAGCCGGATACTATCAGATCCAACTCCCATACACGTTTAATGGAAAGTCTGTATTTGATCAGGGATATACTCTAGGCATAGGCATTCCTGTGACCTCCTTCAGGACATTATCTTCCATAAATTTGTCTGTTTCGCTTGGAGAACGTGCGGATCAAATTGGTCCGGTGTACAGAGAACGATATCTTGGATTCAGTCTGGGGATCATCCTTGCTCCTTCAAACTTCGACAAGTGGTTCCTCAAACGAAAACTTGACTGACAACCGTATTCATGGGTCATGCTTTTGTAAAGTTCGGCTATCTGGCGCTCACGTTTGCACTCCTCGTACTTCAGTCCTGCGTGAATGACTTGCAGTCCATTCAACGGGTTACGTTTGACCCAAAGGCTCCTGAAGAAGTGACCAAAAATCTGCGTGTATTCTACAATGATTCAGGATTTGCTCGAATTGAAATCTACGCGGCACTTGCCGAAACATGGTCCTCCCCTGAAATGGTTACCAAACTTAAAGATGGAGTGAAAGTAAATTTCTTTTCAGAGGACGGCAAAGTGGTTTCCACACTTACTGCGTTGTATGGAGAGGTCAATTTTTCGAAAGGCAAATTATTTGTCAAAGATTCTGTTCAACTTTACAACCACGTGAAAAAGCAAAGGCTCATCACAGAGTCTTTATTTTGGAACCAACGAGACAGCACCATTTACACACATTCAAGTGTAGTGGTCCGAGATCCTGCGGGGGTACTTTATGGAGACGGCATACGGACGAAGCAGGATTTCTCGGAATATACATTTCTTAAACCACGGGGGAAATACGACTTCGATAAAGATTAACTTATGGAATTTTACAACAGAATAATGACCTATGTATGGCTGATTGCCGGAGTTTCCATCTTTGTGATGACCACATTCATGTGCTTCACGGATGACTTTCGCAAATGGGTGTATTATTATTTGTTTTCGGTAATTTCTTTTGCCATGTATTTTATGAAACGCTGGATGGTAAAACGAATGGAAAAGCATCTCAAGTACCTTGAGGAGCAACAAAAACAGAAGAATTAATACCACTAATCCTTCAATCAGAACGTTGATGCGGTGCATTACAGTTCCCGTAAAAGATTTGTGTATCCGGCTAAAGACCTTTGTATCTTTGTCAAACGTTCATTCGTTGAAGTTGTTTTGATACCATGATCCTAATTAAGGACTTACGTTTCTTACTTACTGCTGCATTGTCTTTCATTGTAGGGACTCTTTTTTCACAGCAATTGTTGAGCGGTCATATCGTAGATGAACAAAACGTGGCCATCCCC
>JBEGVI010000177.1:0-3018 GCA_041178485.1 Bacteroidota bacterium
GGTCTTATTTAGCTGAGTTTCTGCTGGAAAAAGGTTATGAGGTGCATGGTATTCTAAGAAGATCCTCATTGTTTAATACCAGCAGAATCGAACATTTATATTTCGATGAGTGGATCAAGGATGTTCACCAGGAAAGAAAAATTGAATTACACTACGGCGACATGACAGATTCAAGTTCATTGATCCGTATTATTCAACAGGTAAAACCGACCGAGATTTATAACCTTGCAGCTCAAAGTCATGTCAAGGTATCGTTTGAAGTGCCTGAATACACAGCAGAATCAGATGCTGTTGGAACACTGCGCATTCTAGAGGCTGTTCGCATCTTGGGCATGGAAAAGACTTGTCGCATATATCAGGCTTCAACTTCTGAATTGTACGGTAAAGTTCAGGAAGTCCCCCAATCAGAAACAACTCCTTTCTATCCACGGTCACCTTATGGAGTAGCAAAACAATATGGTTTCTGGATCACTAAGAATTACCGCGAATCGTATGATATGTTTGCCGTGAACGGAATCCTTTTCAACCATGAGAGTGAACGTCGCGGTGAGACATTTGTAACAAGAAAGATCACTCTTGCCGCAAGTAGGATTGCACACGGTTTGCAGAAAAAACTCTACATGGGCAACCTGGATGCTCAGCGTGATTGGGGTTACGCGAAAGATTATGTGCAGTGCATGTGGATGATGTTACAGCACCATACTCCAGAAGATTTTGTGATTGCGACAGGAAAGATGCACACAGTGAGGCGGTTCATTGAATTGGCATTTTCTGAAGCCGGAATTACAATTCATTGGCAGGGAAGTGGCCTAGAAGAAAAGGGTTTGAATGCCGCAAATGGAGAGATCTTGATCGAAGTCGATCCAAAATACTTCCGTCCCGCTGAGGTGGATCAATTGTTGGGCAATCCTACAAAGGCAAGAACGTTATTGGGTTGGGATCCTGAGCAAACCACTTTAGAAGAGTTAGTGCGGATAATGATGGCCCACGACCTTCAGTTTGTGAAGAAATTGCACGACGCAAAAATTGATTTTCAGTAATACATGAATAAAAACGTCAAGATATACATCGCAGGTCACCGAGGCATGGTCGGCTCAGCGATCTGGAGAAACCTGGAATCGAAAGGCTATTCCAATATCATCGGACGTACTTCTGAAGAACTGGATCTTCGAAATCAGGCAGCTGTAGATGCTTTCTTTGTACAGGAGAAGCCTGAAGTGGTCATCGACGCCGCAGCTCGAGTTGGCGGTATATTGGCTAACAACAACTATCCTTATCAGTTCCTGATGGAGAACATGCAGATACAGAATAATCTGATCGATGCAGCACATCGTTTTGATACCCAAAAATTCATTTTTCTTGGTAGTTCCTGTATCTATCCCAAGATGGCTCCACAGCCGTTGAAAGAAGATTTTTTGCTTACCTCTTCCCTGGAACCAACCAATGAATGGTATGCCATTGCCAAGATCTCAGGGGTAAAAGCCTGCGAAGCAATCCGTAAGCAATTCGGAAAGGACTTCGTGAGTTTGATGCCAACCAATTTATATGGACCTTTCGATAACTTCGACTTACAAACCTCCCATGTCCTGCCGGCAATGATCCGAAAGTTTCATGAAGCAAAAATGAAAAGCAATACCCATGAGGCCCCTGAGCATGTCGAAGGGGTCGAGCTGTGGGGTAGTGGAACCCCCATGCGCGAATTCCTCCACGTAGACGACATGGCGGACGCGGTTGTTTATGCTTTTGAAAACCAATTACCGGATAATCTATACAACATCGGAACAGGAACGGACCTGACGATCAAAGAACTGGCTGAAATGATCCAACGTACAGTTGGTCACACCGGTGAGATCATTTGGGACAGTAGCAAGCCGGATGGTACACCACGTAAATTAATGGATGTATCCAAAATGACAAATGCGGGATGGAAAGCTAAGATTGGACTCGAGGAAGGTGTCAGGGAGACGTATCAATGGTTTTTGGAGAATGTGGGAGCAGTGAAGGAAGTGAAAATGTAATTTTTTGTCCTCTTTTAAGGCAGTGTACTGAGCTTGCCGAATTGGAGGTGTAAAGGGGATGGCAATAAAAAAATCAATCCATAATATATACGAAAAGGTCGGTATAAAAAGCGATCGATCGAAGAACATCACAGAGCATGTCCTTCTTTCATTTTTATACAAAGGGGGAAGTATTCTATCAAGTTTTCTTTTAGTACCTCTTACTATTGATTATTTAGATACAGATAATTACGGAATTTGGTTAACCTTGAGTTCCTTTATCTCCTGGTTTTCATTCTTTGACATTGGGCTCGGGAACGGTTTACGCAATAAATTTGCCGAGGCAAAGGCAAAAGGAGATATGACTTTGGCGAGAGGGTATGTGAGTTCGGCTTATTTTACGATTGGAGCAGTAAGTTTGGGGTTGATTATTCTTTTCACGGCGGCAAATTTCTTTATTGACTGGACCAAGGTTTTCAACACTTCTCCAAGTTTACAAAAAGACCTCAGTTTGCTCATGCCTATTGTTTTTGGGTTCTTTTGTTTACAACTTGTCGTAAAGTTGATAACAACCATTTATACTGCCGATCAACATCATTCGATGCAGGGGAAGATCAACTTTTACACTCAGGCAGGATCATTACTTTTGATCTGGATCATGACGAAAACGAGTGAAAGTTCTTTGTTGATCTTCGGGACTATTTTCTCTGCACTACCTGTTTTTCTTCTTTTGTGGTTCAATCTTTTTGCTTTCAATAAACGTTATTTCGATTTTAAACCAAATTTTAAACTGTGGAAAAAAGAATATTTGAAAGAGATATTTGGGTTGGGGGCAACATTTTTCATTATTCAAATATCAGGTATTATTTTGTTCACAACTGATAACTACATTATATCCAAATTATTTTCACCCTCAGAAGTGGTTCCATATAATATTGCCTATAAGTACATGAGTATGGCATTAATGCTTTTTTCAATTATTGCTGCACCGTACTGGTCAAGTATTACCGATGCTTACAAT
>JBEGVI010000178.1:0-8762 GCA_041178485.1 Bacteroidota bacterium
AATGACAATTCCGCTTTGAAGCGCATCTTACCATTAAACGAAACAGGATAGGCAAAACTGGATTCAACCAAAAAGGATTCATTAAACGCGGGAAATTGCTGTATGCCCACTGTACCTGCCTCGTAGCCTAATTTCGTCCAAAGTTCTTCACTGATATGAGGCGCGTATGGACTCAACATGATCACCAGTTCCTTTAAAACACTATGGTTGTGACACTTCAGATCGGTAAGTTCATTTACACAGATCATAAAATTGGAAACACCCGTGTTGAATGAGAAACGCTCGAGGTCATCCTGCATCTTTTTAATGGTCTTATGCAAGGTTTTCAATGCTTCCTTTGGTGATTCCCCGTTTTCAACGATCACATTTCCATTCTGATCATGGAATAAACGCCACAATTTTCGGAGGAAGTTATGCACTCCATTAATCCCTTTTGTATCCCATGGCTTGCTTTGCTCCAAAGGACCAAGGAACATCTCATACATCCGCAATGTGTCCGCACCAAATTTTTCTACCAGCTCATCAGGAGTTTGAACGTTGTATTTGGATTTGGACATCTTTTCAACTTCTGTTCCGCACACATACGAACCATCCTCTTCGCAGATAAATTCTGCTCCACCAAATTCAGGTCGCCACTTTCTGAATCCTTCAATGTCCAATTTTCCATTGTCTACAAGAGAGATATCCGCATGGATCGGTGTAGTTTCGAAATCCCCTTTCTTTGAAAAGGTGACAAACGAGTTAGAACTATTGATGCGGTATACAAAACTGCTCTTCCCGAGGATCATTCCCTGATTGATCATTTTCTGAAAAGGTTCCTGAAAAGAAATGTGGCCTAAGTCAAACATAACTTTAGTCCAGAAACGGGAATAAAGCAAGTGACCCGTTGCGTGTTCAGCTCCTCCGATGTACAGATCCACCTGGTTCCAGTAAGCAGTTTCTTCTTTTGATGCAAAAGAGGATGAATTCTGCGGATCCATGTACCGTAAAAAGTACCATGAACTTCCTGCCCAACCCGGCATGGTTGAATGTTCATACTCATAGATTCCCTGGTATTTCCAGTCCGCAGCACGGGCTAAAGGTGGTTCGCCGTCTTCAGTCGGAAGGTATTTGTCAACTTCAGGTAATGTGAGCGGCAATTCCTCAACTGAAAGAGCATACGGAATTCCATCTTTATAATAAATAGGAATCGGTTCACCCCAGTAGCGTTGTCTTCCAAAAACAGCATCTCTTAGTCGGTAATTAATTCGCCTTTTGCCAAATCCATGCTTTTCAATGGCGTCAATGGCTCTTGGAATCGCTTTTTTAACTTCCAAACCGTTCAGAATATCCGAATTGATAACCTTACCTTCCTTCTCCGTCCATGCTTCTTTTTGCAGATCGAATTCTCTGGACGGCTCAATGACTTGTTTTATCGGAAGTCCGAAGTGCATTGCAAATTTATAATCTCTTTCATCATGCGCAGGAACAGCCATCACTGCACCTGTGCCATATCCCACCAAGACATAATCTCCAACCCAGATCGGTATGAGTTGGCCTGTGAATGGATGCGAAACATACGAACCTGTAAACA
Organism: Bacteroidota bacterium; assembly: GCA_041178485.1. GTDB lineage: Bacteria > Bacteroidota > Bacteroidia > Flavobacteriales_D > Crocinitomicaceae > M0103. The sequence continues at coordinate 1,574 of JBEGVI010000178.1, forward strand.
CACCGCTGATGGTGTTCACATCTGCCATACGTTCACGTTCACTTCGATTCTTGGCAGTATTTACATACGCTTCAACATCGTCCCGACGGTCAGCAGTGGTTACCTTAGCAACCAGTTCATGTTCAGGAGCTAACGTCACAAATGACACTCCAAAGACCGTGTCAGGACGGGTGGTAAATACTTCAATGGATCCTTCTAAACCCTGAATAGGAAAACGCACTGAAGCTCCCTCACTCCTGCCAATCCAATTTCGCTGAGATTCTTTGATGCTTTCTGTCCAGTCGAGTGTTTCAAGTCCATCCAAAAGTCTTTGAGAATACGCCGTAATGCGCATGCTCCATTGCTTCAGAAGTTTCCGTTCTACCGGATGGCCTCCGCGCTCCGAAACACCATTGATCACTTCGTCGTTGGCAAGAACCGTCCCCATGGCAGGACACCAGTTCACGTATGCCTCGCCCAGATAGGCCAGGCGAAAATGCATGAGCACTTCCCTTTTTTGAGCTTCCGTAAATGCATTCCATTCTTTTGCTGAAAAAGTATGTAATTCCTTTTCAATATCACCGGTAAGAATATCCGAAACAGCCAAATTCAAACCCTCTTCAGAAAAAAGTTTTACGAGCGTTTCAATAGGTTCAGCTTTGTCTGTTCGGGGATTGTACCAACTGTTGAACAATTCGAGAAAGATCCATTGCGTCCATCTGTAATAGGTTGAATCCGAAGTTCGAACCTCACGTTCCCAGTCAAAACAAAATCCCAACTGATCCATTTGCTGTCGGTACCTTGCAATGTTCTGCTCAGTGGTGAGTGCTGGATGCTGACCGGTTTGAATGGCATATTGTTCTGCAGGGAGACCGAATGAATCATATCCCATCGGATGAAGCACATTAAACCCTTTGAGTCGCTTATAACGGGAAAATATATCAGAAGCTATATACCCAAGGGGATGGCCCACGTGAAGCCCTGCTCCGGAAGGATACGGGAACATGTCGAGCACATAATATTTCTTTCTTGAAGCATCCTTCGCCACCTTGAATGTTGCGTGTTCTGACCAAAACTTTTGCCATCGGGCCTCAATCTCCCGAAAATCGTACTCCATGATTTTTGTTTTTGAAGGGTAAATATAACGATTTGGTCAGGGTGAAAATGACGAGATTGCCCGTAAATCGTTATTTTAGTAGTGAATGAAATCAATTTCGATTCAGCGAATACTTTTTTTAATTGGGATTGCCCTCTGGTTCCCTGTGATAATTCGTTCTCAAACGGATAAAGAGAAAAAGCTGATTGAAGCCATTCGGCTAGAAAAAAACCCAAAGAAACAATTTCTAAGAATGATGGCTTTGGGGGAACATTACAAATCGACGAATATCTTTAAGGCTGATTCATTAAGCCACGTGCTTTTGGTCAAAAGTCGAAGATTTGAAGATTCGATTCGTTTCAGTGCATTGATGTACAGTGCTGAGATCAACAACCTTTGTGGAGATCAGGATGAATATTTCAGAGAAATATTAGCCTGCCAACCGTTTCTGAATAAGTTGAGCTCCGACCGTGTAAAATTTGCTATTTACCATCATCTTGGCAATTACCATAGTTTCTCGCATGAGTTTAATGCCGCAAATTTCTATTTACGTGAAGCTGAAAAAATAGCCTTGAAAGCGCGCAACAATGCTCAAATCGCAGCAAACTACAACTTTATTGCAGAACATTATATGAGACAGAATCTCAAGGATTCAGCACTTTATTTTTCAGATTTAGCGCTCAAATATGGAAGGCGTTCGTCCGGAAAAAACATGCTTGACGAATGTCTCAATATTCAATCGTCGATCTATAGTTTTTTCGGTCAAATTGAATTGAGCGTGGCCAAGAACATTCTGGCAGCAGAATGGGCCCTGAAAAGCGGAGATTTATACCATCTCTCACAATATTACCGCGAGATTGGAATGTCTCAGCGTCAGATCCGCAATTTTGATGATGCCAACTATTACCTGACCCGTTCATTGAGTTTTGCCAAACAGATCATAGATAAACGTCAAATGGGATTGGCTCTGATCAGTATCGGTTATATATTCTACGAACGAAAATTATATGACGTCGCCATACAAAAAGTAGATGAGTCGATGCGTTTGCTGGATAACTTAGGCGATCTGAACGGACTCGGGGAAGCCTACAATCTGCTGGGGATCGTAAGACGTGAGCAGCGCAACTATCCTCAGTCAATTATTGCGCTGAACAAGGCTCTTGTGATTTTCGAATCAACCGGGAACAAAGATAAAATCAGCGAGGTGTATTACAACGTAGGAACAGTATTCATCAAGCAGAATAAAGCCACGAATGCACTTCAGTACCTGAACCGTTCGCTCGATATTCGCAAGAGCTCAGGCAACCAAAATCTGATTTATGAAAATTACCGGCTTCTTTCAGAGGTCTATCGAAAACTGGGGCAGACGCAGAGTGCTCTGAAATACATTGATCTTTATTTGAATCACATGGACAGTAATTCTCTCGAGATGGCGACCATTAAAATTGCCGATCTAAGCGAAAATTACAGGTCAGAACAGCGCTTCAAGATCATTCAGTCGCAAGCAGACTCTATCGAACAACAAAGAAGGGAGAAAAACTTAACACAAACCAAACTGAGGTATACAGCTTTGAAAAACAATGTGCAATGGTATGTCATCGTTACATTGTTGATCTTCGCGGGACTTGGCGGCGTCATCGTATTTTACCGGTCGAATCAAATAAAGATCAGACAGCAACAGCGCGAAGCAGAAATGTCGCAAACCTTATTGAGGGCACAGATGAATCCGCACTTTGTTTTCAATGCAATGTCTGTAATACAAAGTTATATCTATGAAAATGACACTGTAAATTCAAGTAAATTCCTTGTGAATTTCTCAAGGCTCATGCGATTGATCCTCGAAAATTCTCCGAAGGAATTCATTAATCTCGAAACAGAAGTGGAAATCCTTCAAAAATATTTGGAAACGCAAAAGCTTCGCTTTGGTGAACGGTTTAATTTCTCGATAACACAGTCTGAAGATCTTCTACCGGAATTTACATTGATCCCCCCAATGATTGCGCAACCCTTTATTGAGAATGCGATCGAACACGGTCAACTTCATACCATAAACGGAGGTGCGATAAAGGTTGAGTTCACAAAAGAAGGAAATCTTCTTCATATTTACATTGAAGACAACGGAATTGGGAGGTCAGGTGCTGAGTTGAATAAAAAAGGAAAGGCCCACAAAAGTATGGCTATGGACATTACAAGGGAACGAATTAACAACCTGAATAAAAAGTATCGCACATCAGGTACGCTTCTTGTCGAAGACCTTGACCCTATACACAAAACCGGTACAAAAGTATTAATTTCGCTTCCTTACAGGGAGAACAATCAAACCGCATGAAGAAAGCATTAATCATCGACGACGAACAGCGCACTCGGGAACTAATTGCCCGTATTATTGAGTCGTTCAATATGGACATCGAAACTTTTCCTCTCGGCGAGAATGTTGCCTCTGGAATAGAACAGATCGAGTCATTGAAGCCAGACATCGTTTTTCTGGATGTACAGATGCCTGATGGTACCGGTTTTGATGTTTTAAAACAAGTACAGTTCAAAGAATTTGAGGTCATATTTATCACTGCACACGAAGAATTTGCAATAAAAGCCATCAAATTCAGCGCTCTGGATTATTTGTTGAAACCCATTGATCCAGAAGAATTGCGGGCAGCGCTTGTTCGTGCTTTTCAAACCTCGGAAAGCAAAAAAGAAGATTCTCAATTTGAAGCACTCCAGCACAATATTCAGCCGCATTTAAAAAGAAAACTTGTCCTAAAAACTCAAGAGAGCATGCACGTAATTGAACTGGAGGATATCATACGATGTGAATCTGATAGAAATTACACCCAATTTTATCTAACAGGCGGAAAAAAAATCCTGGTATCAAGAACCATGAAAGAGTATGAAACCATTCTCTCCGGAATGAATTTTCTGAGAATTCATCAATCACACCTCATCAATCTCGACTTTGTAGACAGATACGACAAGGGAAACGGAGGCGCAGTTATTATGAAAGATGGTTCCGAAATTCCTCTAAGTCCGAACAAAAGGGAATTGTTTTTCCAAATATTGGAGAGCCTCTAAATAATTCAAAAGAGCATTTTGATAATTCAAAACCTCGAAATGTTCATTTTCGTCAGACCGATCGTTTTATAATTTATATTTTAGTTAAAGAAATAAGGAGAGATTCAGGTCATCTTCTTAGAGCTTTGAAATAGGAGAAGTAGCTGCTTGGAGAGGCGGTGTTTATTTTCTGGTTTGATTTAAGAGTTTAATAATTCTCTTCTCCTTTTCGAAACGGTAATTTATTACCTCTAAGAAGTGACCTGTTTTTTATTTTAAGATTAGATTAACTTACTACTACAAGAAAAGGGTCCACATGGACCCTTTTCTATTTTACATATTTCTTATACAAAACGGGGCGGGATGGTGAGGCATCATTTTCAAAAGGAGCCATCTGAATTTCAAGTAAATATATTCCATCCACAATGTCATCCGGAACAAAAATCAACTCAGTGATTGTTCGAATTTTGTCCTCTTTACCGGGTACAGACCAGAATCGATGGTGAAATGCTAATTTTCCTTCATCAGACTCTCTGTCAACAGATGGTAAATCTACCATCAAATGTTTCACTGAATGAGCATCCAGAATATCCACGACATCAGCTGCCAAATAGGGAGGATTCGTTGAGGAGTAGTTGATGAATTTCTTTTCTCCGGAATTTGGAAGAGTGCGTAAAATTACTGCTTCAACATCACCAAGCCCATCAAGCGCCTTCTCGATTTGTTGTTTACTGATTACCCTATCAAAAGTACCTTCAGGAAAATGAATCAGTTCCGGTTCTATTGAAATTACTACAGCCTGAAAGAAAAATGATTTTAACGTATTATTAACCGAATGAACAATTGGGGTAATATGTCCCAGGCACTCTGTATGAGTACCATGTCCGTGAGGATTAAAGTAGATGTCCCGAAAATTAACACTGCCACCTTCACTCACCGAACCCAAAAAACCATTTTCCCTAACAGGCTCCATTCTTGGCGGAGAGACATACCATGCTCTGGGGTTATCTGTTGCAGCTCGCAATGGAAGGGAAATATCCAACGGTTCTTCAGTATCAATGTACGTTCCGTCTTCTAAAAAGAATTTCATTTTTATTTCTAAATTACATAATCTCTTTCAGCCATATTAAATAATTATTGACAATTCCAGAATTAGACTGTTCCTTTGTTCTATGAAATATGAGGCAGTAATATTTGATTTAGGTGGAGTACTGATCAATCTGGATTATTCAGCCACAACCAAAGCCTTTGAAGCTTTGGGGATGGAAGATTTTTCTGACAAATACAGTCAACTCTCCCAAACGGATCTGTTTTCTGATTTTGAAACCGGAAACATTTCTGCGCAGCAGTTCATAAACAGCCTGATGCCATATTTGCCTCAGGGAACTTCCGCAAATCAAGTGGTTCATGCCTGGAATAAAATGATCCTGGATGTGCCACAGCAACGGCTTGAATTGCTGCTTAATTTAAAAGCGCACATTCCTGTATTCCTTTTGAGCAATACCAATGAACTTCATGTCCCGGTTGTCAGACGAGAATGGTCCAGAGTCACTCCCTACCCCATGGAATATTATTTTAACAGAATCTATTTTTCTCATGAATTAAGAATGAGAAAACCTCATTCGGACATCTTTTTAGAGGTGTGCTCTCGGGAATCATTGTCAGCGGAAAAAACCTTATTTATTGATGATACCCTGATACACATTGAAGGCGCTAGAAAAGCAGGGCTACAAACACATCACCTCACCAATGCAGATGAACTTTTTCAACTCTTCTCCTGACACAATTCCACCAGCAGGCTGTCCGTCGATTTAGGATGCAAAAAAGCTATTAGTTTATTGTCAGCGCCCTCTTTTGGGGTTTCGTGTATCAATTCAAAGCCTTGCTCTTTGAGTCGCACAATTTCAGCTTCGATATTGTCAACATCGAATGCAATATGATGGAAACCCTTGCCTTTCTTACTTAAAAATTTACCGATAGCGGAATCAGGATGAGTTGCTTCAAGCAATTCGATTTTTGTCTCACCTATTTGAAGAAATGCAGTCTTGACAAACTCCGATTCTACAATCTCTGTTTTGTAGCAAGAAGACCCTAAGAGCTTTTCATAAATTTGAAGTGAATCTTCAATACGTTCAACAGCGATACCGAGATGTTCGATCTTGCGAAGCACAGGTAAACTAGTTCTTAATGAACTTTTCGTTGACGTTGTCGAAATTGATGTAGTATGCGCCGCTGAGAAGGTTACTGCAGTTCACCGAAGACCCTACTCCTTTTTTTACGATGTTTCCGTACGCATCATAAATCTCATAACGTGTCTCTACCGGTTGACCATTTGCAGTAAAAGATATCGACTCTTTCACCTTTACAGGACTCTTTGTTACCGCAGGAACACTGGAAGTAAACTTTACCTCCTTGGATGTTCTCTTCGAACCCGAATGATCGATCTGCACGACTCGGATTGTATTTTCACCAGAATGAGGTGTGACAAGAAACTCATAGGAGTTTGAACCTGCTGTACCTTTCCCCTGAACTTCTCCAACTGTAACCCATTTATTCCAGCGGTATTGTTCAATAATGTAAGGCAACTTACCAGATTCTCCGGTAGTTGTCCAGGTAAGTTTTCCAGTATTGGAGATGTTTATACTGGTTGTTACAAAGGTACTTCTCGGCAACAAGACTTCCGGATTCAGAATTTTCGGCTTGCATCCGTCATTGTGGTCAATTACAATGAATACGGGATCACCGATGGCAATATTAAAATTCGCGAAATCTATCTCAAATGCGCCCATGTTTGTTCCACCGGGCATGATGTCTCCGTTTACGGTAACTTTTGTAGCACAATAACCGAAACCATCATCGTCCATAGGATTCTGCACGTACAGATTTTTTCCTTGGTAGGTGCCTTCAATGGATAAGGAGGTCGCCAAGGAGGCAAACACACATAAAAAACAAATAAACGCAGTTAAAACTATTTTCATGAAACGTAAGTGTACAAGAGTCAGTTTCAGTATATTTTGCAATTCGATCACAATATTACAAGAAATTTCAATTCGAACAAAGTCCATT
>JBEGVI010000179.1:0-8937 GCA_041178485.1 Bacteroidota bacterium
CATAGGGTCTTCTGCTCCCAGTTTGAAGTCGTTGTCATCGTCCGTACGAAAAGGATCTTTCTTCGATTTTCGGATCGCGTCAATTGCTGTATTCGAGACAATTCTTCGTAACCATCCTTCAAAAGAGCCTTTGTAATCAAATGCACCCAGCTTATCAAAGATCTTAATGAAACTTTCCTGGAGAATTTCCTGTGCGCTGTCTCTGTCTACAGTGTATCTCAGGCAAACAGGTAACAGCTTACCGTAGTACAGCCGGAAGAGTTCTTCCTGCGAACGCCGTTCGTTCCGCAGACATCCTTCGATCACAGCCGTCAGTTTTTCTCTGTTCTCCACCTCTCGTTTCGTTTGAAAGACGCACAGCGACATGTTCGGTTGCCTCCATGCGAAAAAAATAGATTGAATAATGCTTTTCCTTACAAAGAAAGGGAATAATTGATCAATTAATACTAAATTCGACGCCGTATTTCAAAGATGTTTACCAATTACAATAAAATATGAAAGTAACAGTAGTAGGAGCAGGGAACGTAGGAGCAACATGTGCAGATGTTCTGGCTCACAGAGAGATTGCCAACGAGATCGTTTTGTTGGATATCAAAGAAGGATTTGCTGAAGGAAAAGCATTGGATATCTGGCAAACGGCTCCAATCAATTTGTATGATTCACGCACAGTCGGGTCTACAAACGATTATTCAAAAACTGCGAATTCGGATGTGGTGGTCATCACTTCAGGTTTGCCCCGTAAACCTGGGATGTCCCGTGACGACCTTATCGCTACGAACGCGGGTATCGTGAAGACTGTTACCGAAAATGTAGTAAAACATTCTCCGAACGCGATCATCATCATTGTATCCAATCCATTGGATGTAATGACTTATTGTGCTTATCTAACAGCGAAGGTTGATTCCAAAAAAGTATTTGGGATGGCAGGTATTTTGGATACGGCTCGCTACCGCGCTTTTCTTGCGGAAGAATTGAATGTTTCTCCGAAAGATATTCAGGCTGTTCTGATGGGTGGTCACGGTGATACGATGGTTCCGCTTCCAAGATACACTACCGTTGGAGGAATTCCCGTTACTGAGATGATTGGTGAGGAGAAATTAAACGAAATCATCGAACGCACGAAATTCGGTGGAGGAGAGATTGTTAAGTTGTTGGGAACTTCTGCATGGTATGCTCCAGGAGCTGCAGCTGCTCAAATGGTGGAGGCTGTGATCCGCGATCAGAAGCGTGTGTTCCCGGTTTGTGCGTGGTTGCAAGGCGAATACGGCATGAAGGATATTTACCTCGGTGTTCCTGTGATCCTTGGCAAAAACGGAATCGAACGCATCATTGAACTGGACTTGAACTCAGACGAACGCAAGTTGTTGGAGGAATCTGCTGTTGCCGTGAAAGGAGTAATGGATGTCCTTGACAACATGAACGTAGCGAACGCTTAAGTTAGAACTCACCTATAATTCAGGAAAAGAGGGAATACAAAAGTGCTCCCTCTTTTAGTTTTCGTAGGCGCCAATGTCCGGAGTGCTCGAAGAACGGCTTGTGCCTTTTATATCAAGCGTTACAGTAGGACTTCCCAGTGTTGCATTTCCATGATTGTTCAGAGAGGATCCTGATGGAAATAAAAAGTCGTAGAGCTCAATGTCGTTGAACAAGGGGTCAGCATTCCAGTAAATGGCGTTGTAATAGTTCTCTGTTGCCGCTGTTTCCCGCTTTATGACACAGTTTTGTATATCGAATGACAACGTAATGGCTGCATCACTGAGCGTGTCAAATACTATTTCCGTTGTTTCGTTTCCGTAAATTACCGAATTGTAAATTTTCCCTTCATTTATAGATCCGACGTTGACGGTTCCATTGGCGTAGTCGTTGTAATAATTGCTGATTCCGACAGCCGGTGTACCACTTCCACCACCTGCATAACCGAGTAGGTTGCAATGATTCAAAAGAAAATCGGAACCTTCAAGCACAAGAAGTGCATGTGTTCCATTTTTCGCAATGACGCAATTTTCGGCTTTCAATTTGGCTCCGGAATATAGAAAAACACCATATCTGGCATTGTTTTGAATAATTGTGTTCGTTAAACTTAAGGTATATCCCGTAAAGGCATTGTCTCTTGAAAACATGTGAATCCCTGACGTTCCATTTTTAATTATCGCATAGTTGATTGAAGATGGACGAGCCTGGTGAAAATAGATGCCATAATACTGACCGGCTACATCATCGTACAGCGATTCAAGTCTGTCTCCCTGAAAAGTCACCTCATTTCCAAGGGTTCCTTCAATGTTTAAAGTTCCTTTATATACGTACAATATGGCATTTTTATGGAGGAAGATATCTGTTCCTGCAGGAATAGTCAAGGTCTTGGCGGAATCGATGGCAGCATACCCGTAAATGACATGCGGTTTATCGCTGAGCCAGGGATTGTCAACGTCGTCATTCAAATCATTGAAGTGAAAGTAAGCGTCCTGTCCCCAAACGGCAAGTTTTACGTATTGGTCTTTCCCATTGGTTCTGAATCGGATAGAATCTTCCACGATCATGGGAAGATTTTGTCCATTTATATCGAGTGTGACTTCCACGAAAGCAAATAAACTGTCGTTGCCTTCAATTTCAATTCCCTGAATAAAGTCTCCTTGTAGTCCATCGATATTCATTCGAAATGGTGAGGCGTCTCCTCCCATGAGTTCAATTTCGTCTATTCGAACAGTTCGGTTTTCTTTGTTGTATATTTTGAACTGTTGCGTAGTTGAGCCGACCGTGGTAAAAACGGTGTCAAAAACAAGTGTGTCGACCGAAAACGAAAGGTTTTTCTTCGACGTAAGAATGGCCTTCTTGCATCCTGTGAGTGACATTGAAGCCAGGATGGTGCAAGTGATAAAGAAGTAAAAAAAGACTCTCAAAGTGTATAAATCGACGTATTTTTGACAAATAACGCAACAAAGGTCACATTATTTTCATTTTAAAAAGGAAGATATTTAAAAGAAAGTGATAAATTTGCAACCCGATTTAAGGGAAAGAATTACAAAATTGGTTTTATGAAAAAAGATATCCATCCTGAAGATTACAGACTCGTAGTGTTTAAAGACATGTCAAACGAGTACAGCTTTATATGTCCTTCTTGCGCTTCCTCCAACGAGACCATCAAATGGGAAGACGGAAATGAATATCCTTTGGTGAAATTGGATATTTCTCACAAATCACATCCTTTCTTCACTGGTATTCAGCAGTTCGTTGATACAGCAGGTAGGATTGATAAATTTAAAAATCGTTACGGGCGTCACCTTAAGTAATAGGGTGCTCCAATTCATACTTATAAGCCTTCTGATTTTCAGAAGGCTTTTTTCGTTCTTTTAGCGAAACATAACAACGTATATTTCGTTCATAATCTTAACTTTGAAGGGATTGATGCTGCGTATTATCAGATACATAGTTCTTTTGTTGGTGCTCTCCGTCCAGCCGGTTTTTGCTTCTCGTATTTCCAGGGGCTTTGAAGCGTTAAAAGTCTATAATTATTTTAAAGCGAAGCACTGTTTCGAACGCACCGTAAAAAGACATCCTGCACCTGCGTCGTTTGGTCTGGCGACGATCTATTACCGCAAGGACAATCCTTTTCATAACCTCGATTCGGCGCTGAGGAATATTCTTGTCGCCGATAGCACTTTTCAATTGTTGAAAGAGGATCAAAAGCAGGAATTTAAAAAATACTATGCGGAGTTTGACTACGTCAATATTCTTCTTCTGAAAACAAAAATCAGTTCAGCGTTTTTTCAATTTGCTGAGAAAAAGAATACCATCGAGGCCTACGATGAATTCATTGCGAGACATCCCTGGGCGAATGAGTTTTATACGGCCACGCATCGAAGAGATTCAATTGCTTTTGAACAGGCTTTGCGGATCAACCGTTCTGCTGCCTTTGAAAAATTCATGACCGACTATCCGTTCAGCGAATATTTCAATAAGGCAAAGCTAAAATTCGATGACCTCAATTATGTAGAATTCACCAAAAACGGTACGCTGGTGAAATACCTTGAGTTCATACAGAAATTTCCGCTGAGTGCCCATGCGGGTGATGCAGAGGACAGGGTATACGCAATGAGTACATCAAACAATACGTTAGAGGAATACTATGCGTTTTTGAAAAGTTTTCCAACGAACAGAAATGCAGGATTGGCCTGGAAAAAGGTTTACCAGTTGTATATGACTGATTTTTCTGACAACCGGATAGAAGAATTCAGAACCGCCTTTCCTGAATATCCGTATGTCAGTGAGCTGGAGTTGGACGTTAAGAATTCAAAACTACAGTTGTTGCCGTTTAATCGTGGTGAAAAGTTTGGTTTCATGGACTACGAGGGCAAGATTGTTATTTCGGAGCAGTATGAGCATGTGGGAGATTTTCATGAAGGTTTGGCTTTAGTCATGAAAGAGGGCAAATATGGATTCATTGACAAAGGAAACAAACTTGTTGTTCCGTTTTTATATTCTTCAGCCAGCGATTTTGAAAAGGGGCGTTCTGTAGTTCAATTGGAGGATAAATACGGGATGATCGATCGATCGGGTAAAATCATTTTTCCGATTGTATTTGAAGATCTCGGTACGCTTTCGGAGGGACTCGTATTTGCCAGGAAAGACAGTTTATTTGGGTATTATGATCAGGAGTTTAATCTGCGAATTCCGGAACGCTTTCAGGAGGCTTTTCCGTTCAATGACAGCATTGCTAAGGTTCAGTTAAATGATCAACAAGCCTACATTGATGTCTACGGTTCATTTGTAGTAGCTCCCGGCTATGAGGAAATTGAATATTTCAGTGATACCTTGTTGATTTTCAAAAATTCAGGGCTGTATGGCCTCATGAAATTAAACGGACAAGTGATTTTGAATGCACAATTTGATCGTATTTTAAAACCTGAGATCGACCGAACAATGGTCGTTCAAAATGGGAAGATCGGGTACATTGATCTTTCTGGCAACATGACCATCGTTCCTCAATTTGAAATATTTCCGAACTATATTGCACGGGGACAATTTAGTTCGAATATGACTGTGATCCGCTCAAAAGGAAAATACGGGTTAATTGACAAGAACGGCAAAGTAATACTGCCCCCAACCTTTAATGAACTTGGTGAAGTTTCCTCCCTCATGTCATTTGCCAAAGGAAAAGGGTGGGGGTATACCGATCTGCTCGGGAAGGTTGTAATTCCGCCAACCTATTCATACGCGGAGAGTTTTGTTGCAGGGTCGGCTATTGTTGAGCTCAACGGACTTCAGGGATTAATAGACCAAACCGGAAAAGAGCTCTTGCCACTCAATTTTAAGACCATCTCCAGATTGGGAAAGGAATACATTCTGGTTGGCGATGGAATAAAAATGGGACTCTTCACCTCAAAAGGAAAAGAACTTGTGCCTGTGGAGTACGAATCCATTCGAAATGTCCGGGATGGATTGTTTGTTCTTCTTAAAAACGGAGAATTGTCGTACCTTAACACTGCGAATGGGACATTTATCATTCCTCAATTGAATGAATAGGATCAATCAGGTCATAGAACAATACAAATTTGCCATCATTGCGGTGGTTGCTGTGTACATTGGGATTTTCATGTACCTGCAAATGGAAACCTATGAACAGTCATTTGAAATTCAGCCTTTTTTTGAAGAACCGAGAATTGAGGTTCCTGAGGAAGAGGTTAAGCTAAAACCGGAAAATATTCAGTTGCCACCAGAATTTCAGCCCGGTGATGTAAAAAACATTTCCAGGGACGTGAACGATAAGCGAAAACGGTCGGAAAAAGACTGGTCTGAAAATGTTCCGACGGAAGATGGCGCCTCCAAGGCGAAGGATTATGAGAAGAAATTATTTGAAGAAACCGGCGGCGATGCAAAGAGACGTGCATTGATGCAGGAGATGGAGCAGCGAAAAAAAGATCAAAGTGTGAAGAGCGATCAGAAATCGGAACAGACATCTTCCAGCAAGGGTGGGAATACTGCCTATTCAGGAAACGTCATGGTCGATTGGTCTTTGGCTGGTCGAACGCCACATCAGAACAATAACTGGTGGATCAGGAATCCGGGATATACATGTGGGTATGGCGCCTCAGGCAGGGTCACGGTGTACATCAAAGTGAATCAGGCCGGAAATGTTATCAGTGCGTCACCGGTTGCTTCTTCAGGTTCCAATCAATGTATGATTGACCAGGCTGTGTCATACGCCAAAAAATCAAGGTTCAATTATTCTGCCTCTGCGGGTGCGCAACAGGATGGTACGATCACCTATACCTTTGTGTCGCAATAGAAATTTGAAACGGGTAATCCCAAGATAAACCCTATTTTTGTTGTGTCATTCCATTCAATTATGAGCGAAATCAATTGGACAACCCTTAAAGAATTTCAGGACATTACCTACAAATATGCAAATGGTGTGGCGCGAATTGCCTTCAATCGTCCGGAATGCAGAAATGCTTTTCGTCCAAAGACCACCGATGAATTGCTGCAGGCACTCATCCATGCACATGAATCACAGGAAATTGGTGTTGTATTGATCAGTGGAGAAGGACCTTCACCTAAAGATGGCGGGTGGGCTTTTTGTTCCGGAGGGGATCAGCGTGTGCGTTCAACGACCGGATACAAGGGGGAAGATGGTGTAAACCGTTTCAATATCCTTGATGTTCAACGCCAGATTCGTTTTATGAATAAGGTGGTTATTGCTGTTGTTCCCGGTTGGGCAGTAGGTGGGGGACACAGTCTGCACGTGGTGTGTGACTTGACCATTGCCAGCAAGGAGCATGCGGTGTTCAAACAGACAGATGTCGATGTAGCAAGCGTAGACGGCGGTTTTGGTTCAGCCTACCTTGCCAGACAAGTTGGTCAAAAGCGCGCTCGTGAAATCTTTTTCTTAGGCCGTTCGTATTCGGCTCAGGAGGCGTTTGACATGGGGATGGTGAACGCAGTGGTTCCTCACGATGCATTAGAACAGACAGCTTACGACTGGGCCCAGGAAATTTTGACGAAGAGTCCAACAGCAGTGAAAATGGCCAAGTTTGCATTCAATTTAATTGACGACGGTTTGGTAGGACAGCAAGTGTACGCAGGTGAGGCCACACGGTTGTTGTACATGACCGAAGAAGCTGTTGAAGGACGCAATGCGTTTCTAGAAAAACGTCCGAGAGATTTTTCAAAATTCCCAAAATTCCCATGAAACAAGGTGTTCAATTTTTAAAGAAGTCGCGCTTTATTTTTCTTTCTGTTTTTTCGGGAATAGCACTGTTATTGTTTTCCTTCGATCAGTCATTCAATGAACAGAATGCCGATAGAAAATACATTACTGAAAATGTGATTATTCTGGTTATTGATGGGCCAAGAATGACTGAAACGTTTGGCGATACCTCCTATCAATACATACCCAATTTAGCTCGCGTTCTGGCGCCTCAGGGAGTGCTTCTTAAAAATTTCAGGAACAACGGTCCAACCTACACGAATGCAGGACACACAGCAATTACTACAGGAGTCTATCAGAAAATAAATAATTCAGGCTTAGAGTTGCCCAAGAATCCATCGATGTTTCAGTACTTTCTCAAAGAAAAAAGCGTTTCGAAAGACAAGGCCTGGGTCATTGCGAGCAAAGGAAAATTGAATATACTGGCCAATACCAAGGAGAAATGCTGGAGAAACCAATACCAGCCATCTTCATTTTGTGGGATCAATGGTTCGGGAGCCGGGTATACCTCCGATGAAAAGAATTTTGCGGATGCCATTCGTATTTTGGGAGAACACCATCCCAAGTTGACCCTCATCAATTTGCTGGAAGTAGACGTGAACGGGCACGCGAATCTCTGGGAGCGCTACTTAAATGCCATTCGAAAAACAGATCAAAAAGCGCTGGAATTGTGGAATTTCATAGAAAACGATTCTGTCTACAAGGGGAAGACCACGTTATTCATTACCAACGATCACGGAAGACATTTAAATGGAAGGCGAGATGGCTTTATCAGTCATGGCGACAATTGTGAAGGCTGCCGTTCCATTTATTTAGTGGCGCTCGGCCCTGATTTTAAAAGGAATGTTTCTTTACCGAATAAATACGAGCAAATCGATATCAGCAAAACCATAGCTGAAATGATGCATTTCAACTTCCCTGTTTCGCAAGGGAAAGTGATGACGGATTTGTTTAGATAACTATACTGTTGCGCAATTTTTTGGTGTCTTCAAGTCCGAAGGACTAGAGCCAACTAAAGAATGTACCAAACAACAAATCCACCTAAACATTGATGGGGTTGAATAGAACCCTACCTCATTTGTACTTGTCTCAATTTTTTTTCGTATCTTCAAATAAGTCCGAAGGACTTGAACAATATTAATAGAACCAACCCACGAACCTGAATCAACCCTGAAGGGGTTGAATAACCTACCAACCTATGTCTACCTATACAAACATCCTTTACCAAATCGTTTTTGGCACTAAATACCGCAAACACATCCTAACCAAGGATGCAAGGGATCAATTATATGCATACATGGCAGGTGTTATTCGTAACAAGAATTGTTTTGTGCACATTATCAATGGGGTAGAGGATCACGTCCATATACTTATTGACCTACATCCGTCTGTCTCCTTATCATCGTTGGTAAAGGACATTAAAGTGTCTAGTTCCTTGTATATTAAAGAGAATAAACTTTTTCCGGAATTTATCGGTTGGCAGAGGGGATACGGAGCATTTACGTACAGCACTAAAGAAAAAGAAAGGGTGATCAATTACATCAAACGACAAGAAGAACATCATCGTCGAAAAAGCTTTTACAAGGAATATGTCGCACTACTCATGGAAAATAAAATTCAATTCGAGGAAAAATACATCTTTGAGGTTCAACCCCTTCAGGGTTGAGTTGTGATGGTTTTTCATTTGTTGCATTTCATGCAACAACACAGGATTTTATCCCTTCAGGATAAAG
>JBEGVI010000180.1:0-16380 GCA_041178485.1 Bacteroidota bacterium
ATGCCTGCAATGATTCCCACTTTCACAGTCGCGTCAATGGTATCTACGAATTTCTTCAAGGCCCTCATTCCGGCTGCATTGTGGGCATAATCCAACAAAACAGTGAAATTTTTAAATTCAAAAAGATTGAGTCTTCCCGGAGTTTGCGAAGGTGATGGCAAGAAAGACTCCAATCCGGCTTTCATGTCTTCTATACTTACTCCTTGAATGTTTGCAGACAGAACGGCAGGAAGGACGTTTTGGATCATGAATTCTGCTTTGCCACCATAGGTGAGAGGGATCTCTGATGCTTTCATTACACGCATTTTCCATTCACCACGGCAAATGGTAACGTATCCATTTTCATAGATAGCAGTAATGCCTCCCTTTCGTTGGAGCGCCTTAATTCTTGGGTTATCCTCATTTAATGAGAACAATGCAACATTGCAGTTGAGGTTTCGGCGCATTTCATATACAAGGTCATCGTCGGCATTCAGTATGGCGTACCCGCTCGGAAGAACGGTTTCCGGTACTACTCCCTTAACTTTAGCCAATTGCTCTACGGTATGGATGCCTTTCAAACCAAGGTGATCTGCTTCAACGTTGGTAACAATGGCCACGTCACAGTTCTTAAAACCGAGTCCGGCCCTGAGCAATCCGCCTCGTGCACATTCCAGTACAGCAAAATTCACCGTAGGATCTTTCAAAACAAATTCTGCACTTGACGGACCGGTGCAGTCGCCCTCCATGAGCAACCTGTTTTGAATATAGACACCATCTGTTGTAGTGTAACCTACACGGTATCCTTTCAATTTCATGATGTGTGAAATCAGTCGGGTAGTGGTTGTTTTTCCATTTGTTCCAGTCACGGCAATGATAGGGATACGCGCATTGCTTCCATGTGGGAAGAGTTTGTCAATCACCGGTGCGGCAACGTTTCTTGGTAACCCTTTAGCAGGAGCAAGGTGCATTCTGAATCCGGGCCCTGCATTCACTTCCAGAACAGCACCTCCCGTCTCTTTCAACGGTTTTGTGATGTCAGTCGTCATGATGTCAATTCCACAAATGTCCAGGTCGATGATGCGGGAAATCCGCTCAGCCATCGAAATGTTCGCCGGATGTACATAGTCCGTCACGTCTTCGGCTGTTCCCCCTGTGGAAAGGTTTGCGGTGTCTTTCAAAATCAAAGTTTCTCCTTTTTCAAGTACCGTGTTCGGTGTGTATCCTTTTGCTTCTATAAGTCCCAGGGTTAAATCATTTACAGTGATTTGTGTAAGAACTTTTTCATGTCCAAATCCTCTCCTTGGATCGCTGTTTACTTCGTCAATGAGTTGCTGGATTGTTGAAGTTCCGTCGCCAATCACATGCGCCGGGGTTCGCAGTGCTGCTGCAACAAGTTTGTGATTAATAACCAATAAGCGGTAGTCTACCCCTGTAATGTATTTTTCTACAATGATTGCGTTCGATACGTTCTTGGCAGCGCGAAATGCAACGAGCGCATCTTCGTAGGAGTTAATGTTTACAGTAATTCCTCTTCCGTGATTTCCATCCACCGGTTTGATCACCAGGGGGAAGCCCACATATTTACATGTTTCTTCAAGGCTACTTTCCCTACGAATTATTTCACCTCTGGGAACAGGAACCTCGGCTTGTTCAAGCATGTATTTGGTGTCTTCTTTGTTACATGCCAGTTCTACCCCGATGCTACTTGTCTCACTTGTAACAGTAGCCTGAATTCTTTTTTGATTGGCTCCATAGCCAAGTTGACAAAGAGAGTACTTATTCAGTCTGATCCATGGAATGCCGCGGGCCTCAGCTTCTTCAATAATCGACCCGGTACTAGGACCAAGGCGATAGGCCTCCCTTATTTCACGCATCTCCTGGATAACCGGATCGAGTTCATAAGGCGTATCATTTATGAGTGCCTGACAAATTTTTACGGATTCTTTAGCTGCAAATTTACCAACCTCTTCTTCAATGTATGCGAAAACAACATTGTATACACCTTTCTCCCCGTAACTTCTGGTTCTTCCAAACCCCACTTCCATTCCTGCGAGACTTTGGATTTCCAAGGCAATATGCTCGATAATATGCCCCATCCACGTGCCTTCTTCCACTCTTTGAAAAAAACCACCTGGTTCTCCAACGGAACAGCGGTGTTCATACATTCCGGGGAACATTTTCTCGAGCCTGTCTTTGAATCCCGGTATAAGGTTGGATGGTCGATCCTCCATTTCCTCTAGGTCAAGAACCATCACAATTAATTTGTGCCTTCTCACTGACCAGTAGTTCGGTCCGCGCATTGCGTTAATTTCCCGGATCTTCATAGATTTTTATTAAGTATTGTTGATAATTTGATTCTTCGATATCCCTAAATATAGAAAGAATTATCGGTTTAAGAAGTAAATTTACCATGGTTGAATTAAAAAACACATTGCATGGTTAATGCATATGCAAAAGGAATTCTCATTCCAATAGGTGGAAATGAAGATAAGGGGAATGGCGACAACGAGATGTATACGCTCGAGTTCATTCAGAATGGAATTCTTCATCATGTGGTCAGACTTGCAGGTGGGGTTGATTCTAAAATTGTAATCATTCCCACAGCCTCAAGTATTCCTGATGAGGTTATTGAGAATTATATGGATGCTTTTCAGAAACTTGGTTGTTCTGATGTGCATGCACTCGATATACGAACCAGGGAGCAATCGGAAGAACCAGAAAATATTAAGTTGATTGAAGAGGCGAATGCAGTTCTTTTTTCGGGAGGAGACCAGTCCAAGATTACCAGATTGATTGGCGACAGTACGATACATCGTGTTTTGTTGCATCGCTACATGAACGAGAATTTTGTAATTGCCGGAACCAGCGCAGGAGCAATGTGTATGTCATCAAAAATGATAACCGGGGGAAATAACCCCGAATCATTTCGTAAAGGCGTTGTAGGGATGGGTGAGGGAATGGGGTTTACCCCCAATCTTATCATTGATTCTCATTTCATTCAGCGCGGTCGTTTTGGGAGATTGACTGAGGCTGTTGCAAAATATCCTAAGCTGATCGGGATCGGACTGTCTGAAGATACAGGGCTGATTATTCGTAACAACAATGAATTTGAAGTAATTGGTTCGGGGATGGCAATTATTTTTGATGGGAGGAATTTACTTCATAACAATGAGGCCATTCTTGAAAAAGGTGTTCCAATGACGTTGACGAATTTGGTAACACATATCCTATCCAATGGAGACCGATTTGAGATCAATACGCGAAAAATTAAGGTTCTTCCAATAGATTCTCCGCTTGTTTAGTTGAATTTATTTCAATTTATTGAGAGCATTTGATCTTCAATTACTTTCTTTGTGGCCTCTAAATTCGCGTGGAAAAGATTTTTACAATAGTTGGAATTGGAATTCGAAAGGGCATTGATTTTTTTTATCCTCCGTTCCGAAAATATGTTTCCATACAATTCTTTCGATATGGTGTGACAGGCAGTGCAAACCTGGTGTTTGACTGGCTTGTTTATTTCTTGATTTACAATTTCGTTTTGCAGCACCGCATGATAGATCTTGGATTTACCAAAGTCAGTTCGCATGTGGCTACGCTTGGATTTAAGTTGCCAATCGTTCTTTTATCCGGGTTTCTGCTTCAGAAATACGTGACCTTCTCAGGTTCCTCACTGAGGGGGCGAGTTCAGTTATTTCGCTACCTTGTTGTGTTTGTGTTGAATTTGACGATTAGCTACCTCGGTATAAAATTACTTGTCGAAAGATTCGCGTGGTATCCTACTCCATCTAACATTACAATGTCCCTGGTGACAGTAGTAGTGAGTTATTTTTCTCAAAAATATTTTACGTTCAGAATCGCATCCGGGCCTTCGGAATAGGATTTCTTATTTGTAGATCATTATTTCTTTTTCATTTTCAGAATTCATATAACCACGATACATGCCTTCCGTATTAAAGGAAAGTGCAACATCTCCTTTTGCGTTGACAGCAATAAGTCCTCCGTCGCCTCCAAGAGACAAAAGCCGTTTTTGAATGACCTCTTCAGTTGCTTCATTAAGAGTAAAACCCCTGTGTTCAATTAGGCACGCTACATCATAGGCAACTGCGCCACGAATAAAATATTCTCCGCTTCCGGTACATGAAACCGCACATGTCGCATTGTTTGCATACGTACCGGCTCCAATCATGGGGCTGTCGCCAACTCTTCCGAATTTTTTATTCGTCATGCCTCCTGTTGAAGTAGCAGCTGCGATATTGCCAAATTGATCACAGGCTACGGCACCAACAGTTCCGAATTTTTCATCTTTACTTTTGGTATGATCCAATTGAAATGTGTCTGAATCTTTAATTTCCTGCCACTGACTGTAACGAAATTCATCATAGAAATAGTCTGCACCCAAAATTTCGTGGCCATTGAATTTTGCAAATTCCATCGCGCCGTCGCCCGCAAGAAAGACATGTTCACTGCGTTCCATGACCTGTCGAGCCAGTTGAATCGGATTTTTAATTCCCTTAACCAATGAGACGGCTCCTGCCTTTCTTTCCTTTCCTTCCATAATGGAGGCATCCATTTCATGCGTTCCGGCATTGGTAAATACACTGCCTTTTCCCGCGTTGAAAAGTGGGCAATCTTCCAGTGACATGACGGCTGTTTCAACAGCGTCAAGCGCGCTTCCTCCCTGAGTAAGGATTGTGTAACCTGCAGATAATGCAGCGTCTAAGGCCTTTTTATACTTAATCTCCTTCTCGGGAGTCATCATTCCTTTTACCAGGGTGCCCGCACCACCATGTATCGCAATTGAATATTTCATTTTGTGAAAAATTGAGATCCAAAGATACATCCGATATAGGTGTGTTGCTTCAAAATAATTGGTTGTTGTGACGAAATCAGAATATTATCCCTACATTTGCACGTCGAAAGTCGACATACATAATAATTATTTAAGTGATATTGGCATGTATTTAACATCTGAAGTAAAGAAAGAGATCTTCAAAAAGCACGGTGGCGCAGAGACGAACACCGGTTCAACTGAAGGTCAGGTAGCGTTGTTTACGCACCGCATTAGTCATTTAACAGAGCACCTTAAGAAAAATCGCAAAGATTTTGGCACACAGCGCTCACTTCAACTTTTGGTTGGTAAAAGAAGAAGTTTACTTGACTATTTGAAAAGAAAAGATATCGAAAGATACCGTGCTATTGTGAAGGAGTTGGGCTTACGCCGCTAATTCATTACGTGCGAAATTTATTGAAGAGGGGACTGACGGACATTGTTCGGGTTCCCTTTTTTTGTGGCATCGTTCGAGTATAAACTTAGAAACAATATAAATATGAATATAGGAATAACAAAGTCCATCATTACCGGAGGCAAAGAGATCTCCGTACAAACAGGTAAGTTGGCAAAACAGGCGGATGGATCCGTCGTTGTACGAATGGGAGATACGATGTTGCTCGCAACAGTTGTAGCTGCTCCTGAAGCAAAAGAAGGAGTTGATTTTCTTCCTTTGACAGTCGATTACAGAGAAAAATATGCTGCTGCAGGTAGATTTCCCGGTGGTTTCTTCCGTCGTGAGGCCCGTCCTTCCGAGTCGGAAATTCTAATCATGCGTTTGGTAGACCGTGCGCTCAGACCGCTGTTTCCGGACGATTACCATGCAGAAGTGCAGGTTATGATTCAGTTGCTGTCTTACGATGGTGTGAACAATCCGGATGCATTGTGCGGACTTGCAGCTTCTTCTGCTATTGCAGTTTCAAACATACCGTTCAATGGACCGATGTCTGAAGTGCGCGTTGGACGCGTGAATGGCGAGTGGATAGTCAATCCTACAATGCAGCAAATGAAGCTTTCTGATGTGGATATGATGATCGCTGGAACCGCAAGGGACATTAACATGCTGGAGGGTGAATTTCACGAAGTATCAGAATTGGAGATGGTTGAAGCCATTAAGATCGCACATACTGCCATCAAGGAGCAGTGCCAGTTCCAATTGGATTTGGGTGCAGCTATTCCAACTGCAAATCCAAAGAGAGAATACAGCCATGAAGTACACAATGATCAGGTAAAAGCGAAGGTGTACGAATTTGCAATGGAAAAATGTAAGGATGTTGCAAGAATGGGATTGGCGAATAAGGCGAAAAGATCTGAATTGTTCGATGCGATTAAATCTGAACTGAAAGCAACCTACACTGAAGACGAATTGTCCGAAGTAGGTGGATTTATTTCAACTTATTTTTCTGAAGTTAAAAAGAAAGCTGTTCGTTGGGTAATGTTGCATGAAGGCAAGCGTTTGGACGGCCGAAAATTCGATGAGATCAGACCGATCTGGTCTGAGGTGAACTATTTGCCAATGGTGCATGGATCTTCCGTTTTTACAAGAGGTGAGACGCAGTCATTGACCACCTTGACGCTTGGGGGTAAAATGGATGAGCAGTTGATCGACGGTGCTACTTTTCAAGGCACAGAGAAATTCATGTTGCATTACAACTTCCCTCCATTCTCTACAGGTGAGGCAAAACCACTTCGAGGAACATCTCGGCGAGAAATCGGTCACGGAAACCTGGCTCTACGTGCTTTAAAAAACATGATTCCTTCTGATTTTCCATATACAGTTAGACTTGTGTCTGATGTTTTGGAGTCCAATGGATCGTCCTCGATGGCTACAGTATGTGCCGGTACGCTTGCTCTGATGGATGGTGGTGTTCCGATTCATGCGCCGGTCTCAGGTATTGCCATGGGACTCGTGGCTGATGATGGTAAGTTTGCTGTGCTTTCAGATATTCTCGGAGATGAAGATCACCTGGGAGATATGGACTTTAAAGTGACGGGAACAGCCAAAGGAATTACTGCATGTCAGATGGATATAAAGGTGGACGGACTTCCTTATGAAGTGCTGATACAAGCCCTTGAACAGGCAAAAGCAGGGAGATTACACATTTTGAATAAGATAACTGAAACAATTGCTGTTCCGAACAGTGAATTGAAACCTCAGGCTCCGCGCATCGAGGCCTTCAATGTTCCGAATGACATGATTGGTGCCATTATCGGACCTGGAGGAAAGATCATTCAGGCGATGCAGAAAGAGACGAAGACGACGATCACCATTGAAGAATTGGAGAACGGCGAGGGCAGGGTTCAGATCTTATCCAACAACGGTGACGACATGAAAGAGGCAATTCGTAGAATTCGTCAAATTGCTTTCCCGCCGCAAGTAGAGGAGGGGACGGAGTATGAAGGAAAAGTGAAGTCTGTGAAGGATTTCGGATGTTTTGTTGAAATTCTTCCCGGAACAGATGGCCTCATTCACATCTCTGAATTCTCTTGGGAAAAGGTTGCAAAAATGGAGGATGTTTGCAAAGAGGGCGATGTCCTGAAATTTAAAGTGGTTGGTAAAGATCCAAAGACAAAGAAATGGAAATTGTCGAGAAAGGTTCTTTTGCCAAGACCGGAGAGAAAAGAAGAAGCACCACAGCAATAATAAGTATTTCGTTTTTGCTCATTGTTTACAGGCTGTCTCATTTAGAGGCAGCCTTTTTCATGTTTTGTAACCTAAACCTGTGTAAATCTTTTTAACCTGTCGTTTTCATCATTTTCAAACTTCTCTATTTTTGGTAAAAATTCAAGTTATGGCCAGCAAGAGAACACTCAAAAGAAATGTCAATCATTTGGTTTACGATGTGGTAGAAGAATGTTTTGTCGCAATGGAATTCAATCCGGCGCAAACAGAAAACGCAGAAAAAATAATTGACGAAGCGGCAGATTTTCAGGATGCCATCCTTCAAAAGATAAATTCTGCTAAAAACAAGAACGATTTCAGACCGATTCGTCAGGAGGTAGAAAAGGCAGCAATAAATTTCATAGAACGGCTTAACTCACTGAGTTGATCTAGGGCTGAATCACCTCAATTCCCGTTTAAGCATTTCTTCATCCAGTTGGTTGTCCCAGCGTGCAACTACAACTGTTGCTACAGCGTTTCCTATGAAATTGGTCAGTGCTCTGCATTCAGACATAAATTTATCTACACCAAGGATTAAGGCAATTCCTTGAACGGGAAAACCTTGAACAACGGTTAACGTTGCTGCAAGAGTTATAAATCCTGCTCCAGCAACACCTGCTGAACCTTTTGAGCTTAGCATGGCAATCAGAAGGATCATGCATTGCTCTTGAAAACTGAGCGGAAAGTTACACGCTTGAGCTATGAAAAGAGCCGCAAGAGTCATGTAAATATTTGTACCATCAAGATTAAAGGAATAGCCTGTAGGAACAACCAGTCCTACAACTTGTTTTGAGCAACCAATTTTTTCCATTTTCTGCATGAGATTAGGCAAGGCAGATTCAGAGGAACTAGTGGCCAGAACAAGTACCAATTCTTCCTTCAGATAGCGTAGAAGTTTAAAAATGTTGAATTTATTATACCTGGCGACTATTCCAAGGATGACAACGACAAATAGAATTGCAGTTAAGTAAAAGGTTGCCACAAGGCCCAACAGGTTCCATAAAACAGCGAGGCCATATTTTCCCACAGTAAAAGCCATGGCTCCAAAGGCACCGACAGGAGCCAGTTTCATGAGGAGAGATACAATTTTAAAGATCGGGTGGGAGAGGGCATGCAGGAAATCAATGACTGGTTTGCTTTTCTCTTGCGTCAAGGAAAGTCCAACACCAAAAAGAATTGAGACGAATAAAACTTGCAGAATACTGTCTCCAGTGAGTGAACTCATCAGGGAAGTGGGTATGATGTCAAGAATAAAATGTGTGATCGTATGTTCTTTAGTGGCGTCTACGTAGTCCTTAATGCTTTTCGGGTCAAGTGAAGAAGGATCTATATTCATGCCCTGTCCGGGATGTAGTACGTTGGCTACTCCCATTCCAATTATTAAAGCCAGTGTAGAAAAGGTAATGAAATACAATAAAGATTTTCCGGCAACACGTCCAACAGTATTCAGATTGTTCATAGAGGCTAAACCCGTGGAAACAGTGATGAATATTACCGGTGCAATGATCATCTTAACCAAAGAGATGAATGCATCCCCAAGGAGTTTGAGTTCTATAGATTCGGTAGGAAAATAACGACCCAAAAGAATTCCGGCAATGATTGCAATCAGTACTTGTACATAAAGCAACTTGTACCATGGTTTTTTTTCTGCACTTTGGACGTCTGGTTCTGAAATCATAAATCTAGGAATTGGAATTGTTTGTTAAGGTATAGAGATTAATGGAAATAACAAAGGCCCCATTGCTGAGGCCTTTATTGAGAGTCAAAGAATGTTCTTTAGTGTTTTATTATGATTTTTTCATTCAACTCACTCGAGCCGTTAGAAAAAACTAATGTATAAATTCCGGTAGCCTCCTGACTGAGGTTTACTTCTTTCAGAACTTGTCCATCTTGATTTTCGACTGTTTCAACAAAAACAAGTTTACCTGAAGCATCGTAAATTTTTAATTTGTAGGCTTCGGTAATTTGCGCATTGAATGAGATATTAAATGCCCCGAAAGAAGGATTCGGGTACACGCTCAAAGCGTATGCATTGATTTCTTCAATACCCAGACCAATGTCTGTGACGCTGTATGCGCCTGAGCTGCTTGACGAACACCCACTATTCGTAGCGATTACAGTGTAATTTCCGTTTTGAGTTGGTGTATACGTCTGACCAGTTGCTCCAGGAATGATATTTCCATTGAAATACCACTGGTTTCCAGTTGCTGAACTTGATGTAAGAACTCCACCTGCATAAGAAACTGTTGGGGTAGCAGGTGCCGTATTCACAGTCATCGTTATTGTGTTCGAATTTGCAGTTGGCGTAGTAATACACGTTGCATTAGAGGTTAAAATACACGTAACTGTCGATCCGTTAGTTAATGTAGAGGTAGTGAATGTTGAACTGTTCGAACCAGCATTTGAACCATTCACTTGCCATTGGTAGCTCGGAGCAGAACCGCCATTTGAAACACCAGCAGTAAACGTGACAGATGTACCTGCGCAAATTGTAGTTGTTCCAGAAATCGAGATTCCAGGATTAACAGGGTTCGTAACTGTAACACTTATGCTATTAGATGTAGCAGGATTTCCGGTAGCACTTGGATCACTGGAAGTCAGTTCACAATAAACCGTTGAGCCATTGGACAAACTGGTTGTGGTGTATGTATCTGAGTTTGTTCCAACCGGGTTACCGTTTTCATACCACTGATAGCTAGGAGTCGTTCCTCCGTTTGTAGGTGTGGCTGTAAAGGTGATCGAGGAACCTGAACAGATCACATTGTCAGCGTCATCAGACACAATTGATACATTCACATCAGATGGCGTGGCAAATTGAAAGGAATAAATTCTGGTTCGTTTTGGGTTACTGGAGTTTCCACCACAATACTCAGCCGTGTGCCAGAATGTTGCTCCATCCGGGTCCAATGAAGTATGTGAATAATCACCCCATCTGTTGACTCCTCCTGTTTGAGAAACAATGCCTGGAATGGCTTCTGTTTCAGCAAATGTCATTTGATTCAGCGGATCGTTTGCCAGTCTTCCGGTATAATAAAGGCCAGGATAAACAGTGGTCGAACCCGACTTGGTGTAGCATAAAGCAATATTGCCCGCATCATCCATTGCAATGGATCCGATCCAGCGGTAATAAGTATCTGGTGTATAGATCGATTGTTGGTGTACAGACCATGTGCCTGTACTTTGATCCTGGCGTAATTCCGCCCACATGATGCTACGCTGATTAGCACTAATTCGTACACCCCAATTGAGAACAACCGAATTATATCCACTCCATTTTCTCCATTGAGCCCTGTAGGTCAAAACCCCACCAATTCCGTCTAGTTTTTGAGTAGTTCCGGGCTGTGGTATATCGTTCCAGGAGGCATTGTAAGATGCGTCAAAAGATGAAGTTGCGACCGCTTGAACAAATGAAATGGTACAAGTTGGTGTTGTAGGTGTCCAGTTGACAGCACACTGATAGATCTGAATTCCATCAACCAATCCTCCTCCCCAAGCATTGTCAGAATAAGAGAAAATTGGGCACGCACCACTTGTTGGCAAGCCGCCGTTTCCGTCTGCATCTGCTGGAAGTGGACAGAAGAAACCACCACCGTCTGGTGGGTTGAATGTAGCGTAAACTGAACGCGCTGATGGATTTCCGGCGAGCATGGCTGTTCGTTCAAAAACGAACACTTTCTGGTTGGACTGATTGGATGTCATGTAATATCCATCATGCCAGATGGAGAATTTCAAATAATCAGGAAACTGCGGAGATGTATAGGTATAGGTGTACCATGATCCCAGCGGGTCGTTAGTAGCTGATATTGCAATGTAAATTTTATTGCCGGACGTACCAAATTGAGAAAGAAACCATCGATCCGCATAGCGGTCATACATAATGATTGGGTCTCCACTGTTGGGTACATCAGGATTCCAGAGAGTTCCTAGCGTAAAGGTGTTTACAGTATTACCGGAAACTTTATCTACTATGCGTATAGGAGTAGCATTGATTCCTTGAATGTAGTACTGTGTTCCTGCCGCACCTGATGGATCATGCGGATAACTGTTTGAACTCTGACCTAAAATGTTTATTCTTTGGTTTGGTTCAGGCCTACTGCCATTGTCTCGCTGGAAAAGCGAAGAATCATTTCCGTAGGCTACTCCATCTTCTTCAACGGAATAAACAAAAGTCTGTGCTTTTCTGAATTTCCCTCTTTTGTCACTTTCTTTGTTGTGCTCCCGGTGATGTTGTCGAATGACTTTTTTAACATTCACTGGATTTTCTTCAAGCAATTCCCGAAGTGGGCGTGTAACAGCAAACTGTTCACAATGAATAACCTCGCCTGAACCGCTGTTTTGTGCCAATGTAGGTGACAAAACCGCGAAGCAAACGAAAATTGAAAGTAAGGATAGTTTTCTCATAGCTCAAGTTTAGAGTTTGTTCAAATGTACCGAAAATCATTTGACAAATTGAACCGATTTTCATCTTTATTGTTTTTCATTCAGTGTAATTTTACCGAAAACTTTGAAAATGAAAATTTTGCTTTCACCTGCCAAATCCATGGATATGACGAATAAAACCAATGTTCCGTTGGTGTCTATTCCAAAATTCGAGAAAGAGGCAGAGCAACTTGTTTCAAAATTGGCCCGATTGAAACCAATGGATCTTTCGAAACTCATGTCGATCTCGACCGATCTCGCACAATTGAATTACGAACGGTTTCAATCATGGAGCTCAGCAATTCAAGCACCTTGTGCTTTGAGTTTTACCGGTGAAGTGTATCGCGGATTACAATTTTCTGAATTTTCTGAAGAAGAGATGGTGGTGGCTCAGGAAAAAATAAGAATCCTATCAGGTGTATACGGAATCCTTCGTCCCCTCGACACTATTTGCGCATATCGTCTTGAAATGGGAACGAAATGGGGTCCGGGAAAGGCTTATCCTACTCTTTACAGTTATTGGAAGAAAAAATTGACTAGTTCTTTTCTGGATGAACTTGAAGAAAATGAGGTGGTAGTGAATTTAGCCTCTAACGAATATTCGAAGGTTTTGGACTGGAAAAAAATTAATGCAACCGTTCTAACGCCTCAATTCAGGGAGTTTAAAAATGGACAATACAAAACGGTCATGATGTATGCGAAGCATGCGCGTGGCGCAATGGCCAGGTATCTTGTGCAAACTGAATTGAAAGACATTGAAACTCTGAAAGGCTACAACATCGACGGCTACTCTTATGACGATCGCCAGTCTTCCGAGAATGAGTGGGTTTTCGTAAGATGATGTTTTATTCCCAATCTGGAGATTTGTCAAGAATATCCCAGGTATGATCGGCCAGTAATTTGACTGTTGCTGTGTACATAAGCTTTTTTCCCGAACGCCCCCATTGCTCAGGACCAATCAGTGAAAGCAAGTATGATTCTTCAATCTCTTTCTTGTATAAGAAATAGGTGTGATTTATCAGTGGTTCGAAACGAATTTCTGCCGTGTAAATAAATTCACTGATGGTTTTTCTGTCTTGCAATCGTTTGGCCTGTTCTGCAAGCAATTGCATTTGTTCATAGATTTGTCCCAGCTGCATGTCCGTCTGATGCTCCATGGCTGAAAGTGCCCGGCCTTTAAGTTTTCCCTGATCTTCCGGTTTGATCAACGCGCTACCGGAATGATGTGCATAGGGCAGATTATGCGGATTCTCCGTGATTTTATCGGGATCGATAGGATTTATGAATTCTTCAGAGGACATACGATTAAATTAACCCTTTTCCTTCAGAAAAGTTCATTTTGGTTAAAAATATCTTGATTTCTTCTTTGACAGTTTCGGACTGTTCATAATGTGGGTGATGACCGCAAGATGACAACATTTGGGTTTGGCAAAATGATCCCACATTCTCCTGAATGAGCTGCAGTTGCTTTGCTGTTCCATATTGGTCTTGCTCTCCTTGGATCGCAAAAACCGGCACAGTGACAGTCCCCAAATCTGCCAATATATTCCACTGCTCAAATTCCGGACTCTGCCATGTATTCGCCCAGGCATAAAAAAGATCTTCTGTTTTTGCTCCGTGATACGTTTTCAATTTGTCAAGTTTCCCTGACTGGTATGCCTCAACAGCTGGACCGATACCGCGAATGGTTTCCACTTCATTCACCACATGCGCGGCCATAGTTATAACAGAATGAACTTTACCCGGAAATTTTGAGGCGTACAAGAGTGCGATTGTCCCACCATCAGAGTGTCCCACAAGAATCAGTTTGATTTTTTTATTCACTACAGAATCCAGAAACAAAGGAAGCTCGTCAAAGGCGTAGTCGTGAAGATAGGTCTCTGTTCTGGGATTCGTTAGGGGAGAAGAAAGTCCATGTCCCTGACGTTCATATACCAAACCATTTAAACCTAATTTTTCACAGAGTTCTTTGGGGAATTCGCGCCACTGTGGTATGGAACCGAGGGCTTCATGAAGAAACAGAAGCAGGTATCGATCATCCGATTTTTCGACTTCTATTAAATCGTAATGAATTTTTCTGGAATTTAACTCAACTACCGGCATCGAAAAAAAGGGACTCGAATGAATCCCTTTAGTATAAAGTGTCTGATCAATTAATTCTTTACACGTTCAACGTAAACCCCCGTTCGCGTATCTATTTTGATTACTTCACCGTTATCAATGAATAAAGGAACCCGCACCTCGGCTCCGGTAGCGATGGTGGCCGGTTTCATGGAATTGGTGGCCGTATCTCCTTTAACGCCTGGTTCAGTATAGGTCACCTCGCTGATGATATACATTGGCAGTTCAACTACCAAGGGCATTTCTTCTTCGGCGTGAAATAGGATATTACATGTCATTCCTTCTTGAAGAAAAAGTGGCTTTTCAATCATCTTGGAAGGAATATTTACCTGCTCGAAAGTTTCATTGTTCATAAAAACGTAATCACTTCCTTCCTGATATAAGTACTGATACTCTCGGTTTTCTATTCGAACGGTCTCAATTTTATGTCCTGCGGAAAACGTATGATCCAAGACCTTTCCGGTTTCGATTTGACGGATTTTCGTACGGACAAATGCAGGTCCTTTTCCCGGTTTTACATGTTGAAATTCAATAATTTGAAAAAGTTTTTCATTGTGACGGATACACAATCCGTTCTTGATATCTGCTGTAGTTGCCATGTGCTTAATTTTCGGTGCAAAAATAAAAATTCGAGTTAAATTATTGTTTGTTTTCAAGCATGTAATAACACGTTGAAGTAAAGAAATCCCGAATGAACGGAATATTCAGTATTCGAGGAAGTTTTCGAACTTTAAGTTTGAATTTGATCTCATAGTTGGGATTGATGAGATAAAGCGTTTCATTTAAGATGACATAGTCATTCTTCAGGACCATTTTTTTAAACCCTGAAATGCTCAAACGGGTATCACGAATTTCACGAAGACACTCAATTTTTCCCGGAGTCTCACCGAAGAGTTTGAGTGTACCGTAATAAAGAGGGGCAGGAAGTAGATGGAAATAGGGTAGTTTGCTGAGGAATTTGCTTTCACAAATTTGCTGATGTCCTCCAAAAGGCATTCTCCACGATGGAAACCCGAAGAATAATTTTGTGTCGGGTTTCAGGAATTGCTTCAAATGTTTGAAAAATCGCTCTTGATCCGGAATATGTTCGATGGTGTCTCTCATGTAAATCAGATCAAACTTTGGGACTTCATCCGGATTTAAAAGATAAATGTCCCTTGCAATGAGATGCAATTGCTCCTTTTTAGGATGCGATTCATAAAAGGATTTTCCATTTTCTATCTTGTTTTCAGCAAGATCAATCCCGTAAACAATACACCCTGAATCAACAAATGGTGCCATGTTTCCTGCCTCCCCACAGCCAATTTCAGCAACAACCAGGTCAGGAGTGATTTTGAGGAATTTCTCAATGTACGGCATGACGAAACGTGAAGTAACTATGCCCTGTTCATCAAAATACCGCTGTCTATCCGTGTGCCTTTCTTGCATTGATTGTACGTGTCATGAACGAATTTAATCAAGTATAATGGAAACCGTTCCCTTTTTAATCTTATTGTCTATACCTAAATCGATAATGTAATAATATGACCCTACAGGGAGTGCCTTTCCATCGTATGTTCCGTCCCAAGGATCCATATTGTATGAATCTCCTGAAGATTTATACAAAAGGCTACCCCAACGGTTAAAGACTTGAATGACACTGTTCGGAAATGCGTCGATATTCACGAGCTCCCAATACCCGTTCGTTGCGTCACCATTCGGAGTAAATGCGGAAGGAACCACTATGTCACAGGCTTCAATGGTGATTTGTACCATCGCGGGGGGACTTTCACAGTTTTCTATGGATTGTGTCACATAATATGTTTGTACACCAATAAGATCATCGGGTAATTGAGATTCCCCACTGCCGATGGAGTTGGACAGGGAAGGATCATCATACCATGTCAGCACCCCGCCGTCACCACTGGCTGTCATTTCAACTAAAACCCATGAATCACAATAGATACTGTCGTTGGAAACAATTGGACTGGCAGGCATCGGCGTAACAATGATTGTTTGGGTTACAGTGGCACTATTACCACAATCATCTGTAACTGAATAAATTCTTGTAAGAGTTTCAGGACAACTATTTCCATCCGATTCGTCTCCCACGTAACTGACCACAGGTTCCGCTGTACAGTTGTCTGCTGCATCAAGAATCAAATTCACATCAGGTGCAGGTATTTCAGATGAATAAATTACCGTTACTGATTCAAGATTTGAAGCTGTAGGAGGCGTAGTGTCATCCACGGTAATGATCTGCTGAACGGTAATTGAGTTTCCACAATCGTCAGTGACGGTGTAACTTCTTGTAATGACTTGCGGACAGGTATTTCCGTCGGATACATCGCCAGCATGAGCCACCACCGGATTCGCTGTGCAGTTGTCA
>JBEGVI010000181.1:0-5429 GCA_041178485.1 Bacteroidota bacterium
TCCGAAAACACGTTTTTCCGGATGGATTATTTTTTGGTCCTCAATAGCCGATGCCATGACTTTGTGGTCATCAACTTTATTATTGGCATAATTTACATAGTTTGAAAGTGGCTCTGTCATGTTGATGTACGAAAAATGGATAATTCCATTTAACGGGCCAAGTTCTATGTTTTTATGACAGAGCAGGGTGCCGGCTGAATCTACAACGTCTTTTACATGAAATGTTTTGGGCAGCAAAAAGCGATACGAACAATTTTGATTGGTGTAAGTACTGTATTCATGAGCAGGAAATTCTGTCCTCAGATAGGTAGGGGGCTTTGGAATCGATCGCTCCTCTCCGCAACCGAATAGCAAAAGACAGACGGCCAATGTTTTTAATGCTCTGTTCATTCTTCTGTTTCAGTTTTCTCGAGAATGACTTTGATCGATTTTATCCTTCGTTTGTCGGAAGATTCCACAATCAATTTGGTGCCACCACAAAGAATGAATTCATTGTTTTTCAGAATTCTGCCGGCATTTTCTACCATGAAGCCTCCGATGGTCTCTGAATCTCCTCTAATTAGTTCAAATGGCTTGCTGTCAATATTCGTTAATTTGTAAAAATCCATCAGTGAGGTCCTGCCTTCAAACCTGAAAATATGGTCGTCAAGTTTTTCGAAATCGATTTCTTTTTCGTCGTATTCGTCCGTTATGTCGCCAACAATCTCCTCAAGCACATCTTCTAACGTTACGACTCCACATGCTCCACCGTATTCGTCCACCACAACGGCCATATGCATCTTTTTGTCCTGAAAATCTTTGAGGAGGTCATCAATTTTTTTGTTTTCGGGAATAAAGAAGGGTTTTCTCATCAAAGTGATCCAGTCAAATGTATCTCCTTCGGAAAGAAAAGGTAAAAGGTCTTTAATGTATAATATCCCAACCACCTGATCAATGGTCTCACTGTAAACCGGCATTCTTGAATAGCCATTTTCTTTGATCAGTTCAAGTACTTCTGCGAAAGGCATGTCTTTATTTACAGCAACCATATCTACCCTCGAACACATGATTTGAACAGCCTCGGTATTGCCAAATTTGACAATGCCTTTCAGGATATTATGTTCTTCCTCTGAGGTATGCTCTTCCTTGGTTATAGCAAGGGCCTGCTCCAAATCGTCGGATGTAATATTGATTTTTCTTCGCTTGGCCCTTTTTTGGATGAGATTCGTTCCATTCACCAAGAGTGCTTTCAACCATGAAATGGGCGGGATCGATTTGAAAGTACTGATTGGGAAAGCCATCATTTTTGCAGTTCGAACAGCATTACGGGAGGAATAGATCTTGGGGACAACCTCTCCGAGCAAAAGCATCATGAACGTAATTCCAAAAACTTCGATGACAAAACGGATGGTTTCATTGCTTGGACTGGAAGGACCAATAAAAATTTCAATCAGAGCGCTTGCAATAATCGCTATTCCGACATTCACGAAATTGTTCGTGATCAGGAGCACCGCCAGCAATTCTTTTGGGTTTTCAAGAAGCTTGAGGACTTGCTTCGAGGTTCTTGAATCCTGTTTGCGGAGATCTTCCTTGTCGCTTGGACTGATTGAAAAAAAAGCAGATTCAGAACCTGATGCCATTGCTGAAAACAGGATTAGGATCAGCAATATCACAAAGTACACCATGGTTTGAGAAAGTCCGACAAGGAGCATTAGTGGATGCAGGCTGATACAACTCAAGGGGTCACCGGGACTCATCGCTTAGGGATCAAAAAGGTAAAACATCCTGAGAATCCTCTCCAATACCACTCATAGGTTGAGGGGGATTAGGGATGCCTTCGGTCCTGTTTAAATTTCTTGTCTCGTCCCGGTCGTTTTCTGGCCTTGATAAAATAGTCATCTCGTCACCTACGACTTCTATCTGGTATCTTGTCTGGCCCTCCTTGTCTTGCCAGGATCTTTTCTTTAGTTTGCCTTCAACATATATCTTCGTCCCTTTGCGAAGGTACTTTTCAGCAACTTCTGCCAGACCTCTCCAAAGTACCACATCGTGCCAGTCAGTAACTTCTTTCTTTTCCCCTGTGCTTTTATCTGTATATGTCTCAGAGGTTGCAAGAGGAAAATTAGCCACCACACCACCGTTTTCGAGATGCCTTACTTCAGGGTCCTTGCCGAGATTTCCAATTAGAATTACTTTATTTACGCTGCCTGCCATTCTGTAGAATTATGGAACAAATATAAACTGATTTGAGCCGCAACATATATTCTTACCGGATAAAGATGTCAACATTTTCAGGGAATTTTTTCAAGGTATTTGTCTATCAGTCGAGGTATTGGATAATCTATAAGTTCCTCTTTTCGAATTAAAAAAATGTCTTTCGTTTTAGGGTGGTTCACTTGATTGAGGTCAAAATGATAAAAAATCGCATGAATTTTTTGGTGCGAAAGAAGATGTGTCAACGGTCCGGAAACCCGAATTGCATCTCTTGCTTGTATTCCCGGAAACAATTCCTTCGGATGATTGATGTCCTCTGTTTCGGTTAGTGGAAACTGAAATAGGTTTTGCCAAATATCTTTATCCCTTCTTTGTTGAATTAAAACCACATCGCTGTTTTCAATGACGGCAAAATGGAAATACCGATTCTTTATTTTTTTCTTGGATACTTTGACAGGTCGGCTTGCTGTGGTGTTGTTTTGTTTGGAAAGACACGAATTCCCGACCGGACAGGAGTCACACGATGGACTCTTTGGGGTGCAGATGATTGCTCCAAGTTCCATGATTGCTTGATTGAATGTCGCCGGATCATTTGGGTCGATGAGTTCGAAGGCCAGCTGTTTAATTAGTTTTTCTCCCTCTGAAGTGTTGACAGCAACAGGCAGGTCGAAATACCGGCTAAGTACCCGCTGAACGTTTCCGTCTACCACCGGGACCGATTCACCATAGCAAAAGGAAGCTATGGCAGCAGCAGTATATGCGCCCACACCTTTCAGTGTCATCAGTTCCTTGTATGTGGCGGGAAACTGACCGTTGAGTTCTTTTGAAATTACCTTTGCTGTGAAATGCAGATTTCTTCCTCGGCTGTAGTATCCCAATCCTTGCCAAAGTCTCAGAACCTCTTGCTCTTCGGCGTTTGCAAGTTCATGCACATTCTTGAACGTACGTGTAAATCGCAGGTAGTACGGCAGTCCCTGGTCTACGCGGGTTTGCTGTAGAATGATCTCAGAGAGCCAGATGTTGAATGGTTCGTTCGTATCCCTCCAAGGCAACGTTCTTTTGTTTTGTCTATACCAATCGCTAATTAGTAGGCTAAAATCATCCATTTAGGGAAAAAACTTAATTTTTTTGAGTCTTTACAAATTTATAATCTTTCAGAAAACTACTTTTGCCCTGAAAAACAGATTATTAATTAAAACCCCATAAAATGACTAAAGCAGACATCGTAGCAGACATTGCAGAAGTAACAGGACTAGAAAGACTGGAAGCGTTGAAGGCCGTTGAGGCATTCATGACATCGGTAAAGGGGTCTCTGGCTAAAGGAGAAAACGTATACCTTAGAGGTTTTGGAAGTTTTATCGTGAAGGAACGCGCTGAGAAGACAGGAAGAAACATTTCTAGAAATACAACAATCATTATTCCTGCACACAACATTCCTTCTTTCAAGCCGGCAAAAACATTCGTTGAAGAGGTGAAAAATAAAGTAAAGGTTAAGTAACCACGCTTTAGGCTTTTTAATTCAACAGTTATTTGTATCTTCGCACTCCCTTTCGAGGGAGTGCTTGTTTTAAGCGCTTGTATTTGAGCAATTAACAACTTTAAATATAATTATATGCCAAGCGGTAAGAAAAGAAAAAGACATAAGATGGCTACGCACAAGCGTAAGAAAAGACTTAGAAAAAATCGTCACAAGAAGAAGAAATAAAGATCTGTAGAGGTCTTTGTGAAACTTGGCGGGTGTTCCTGCTGAGTTTTTCTTGTTTTATTCACTTAAAATAATTTTCGTGAGCTTAGAATTAGTTGTAGATGTCAGACAAAATGGCATCTGGCTCGCGTTGCTGCGTGACGGAAAGCTAATTGAACTCCATCAGGAGCAGGGAAGTAACGACTTTACGGTAGGGGATATTTATCTCGGAAAAGTCCGGAAAGTGGTTCCTAGTCTCAATGCTGCCTTTGTGGATGTGGGATACGATAAGGACGCCTTTTTGCATTACCTTGACCTAGGCCCCCAGTTCAATTCACTTAATAAGTTTACCAAGGAAACGCTCAATAGCAAGCAAAATGTTGCTGACTTACTCTATTTTAAACTAGAGAAGGATATTCCGAAAGACGGCAAGATAGATGATATCATATCTTCATCCCAGTCTATTTTGGTTCAAGTGGCCAAGGAACCGATTTCTTCAAAAGGTCCAAGGTTATGCTCTGAAATTACTCTGGCCGGAAGGTATTTGGTTTTGGTGCCATTTTCAGACAAGGTGTCTATTTCTCAAAAGATCAAAGAATCTGCAGAACGGGATCGTCTTAAAAGCATTATGGACAGTATCCGGCCAAAGAACTTTGGAGTGATCATTCGTACAGTTGCGGAAAATAAAAAGATCGAACAGATCGACCAGGACCTCAAGAATTTACTTGAGAAATGGAGGACGATGCATCTGAACCTCAAAACGGCAACGCCACCCCGCAGGGTTTTAGGAGAGATTGATAAAACTTCATCCATATTGAGAGACATGCTGAACGGTGATTTCACCAATATCCATGTCAATGACTCGGGGACTTTCGAGGAAATGAAAGATTTCATTCTCGGCATTGCCCCGGGCAGAGAGAAGATTCTGAAGTTGTATGACGGTAAACTTGCCATTTTCGAACGATTCGGAATAAATAAACAAATTAAAGCTCTTTTTGGTAAAAAAGTGCCTCTTCCAAGTGGCGGATACCTGATTATTGAACACACAGAGGCTATGCATGTCATCGATGTGAACAGCGGTAACAGAAAGGGTGCTGACGGTCAGGAAACAAATGCGCTTCTGACGAACGTCGAGGCGGCAGAAGAGATTGCGCGTGTACTGCAACTTCGTGATATGGGAGGCATTGTCTGCATTGATTTTATTGATATGCACGACAAGGAGAACAACCGAATTCTGTTTGAAAAGCTCAAAGGATTCATGCAGAATGATCGGGCTAAACACAATATTTTGCCGCCGTCTAAATTCGGTGTGATTGAAATCACTAGGCAACGTGTGCGACCTGAGACGGATATCAATACGTCTGAAACGTGTCCAACATGTAACGGAACAGGAGAGGTACAGGCAAGTATTCTTTTTTCTGAGGAAATTGAATCGAACTTGAACTACCTCCTTTCTGAGCGAAAGGAAAAGGGAATTTCTCTGTTAGTGCACCCGTATCTGGAGGCTTACTTCAAGAAGGGAGTCTTGTCCAAACAAGTCAGGTGGTTTCTT
>JBEGVI010000182.1:0-24590 GCA_041178485.1 Bacteroidota bacterium
AGATAAACTAGGCAGAATAATTTTAAGATAATATGTTCAGCTATACCCTTTTCAAATTTGGTCCTTACGACGTCTGTTTGTGGAACATCCTTTTCTTAAGTCTTATATTCTTTGCTGCAATGATACTCCGACGGGTGATTCATAAATCGCTCAAAAGGTACCTGAAAAATGTAAATATTGCGGTTGAAGGAAGACGTGTTACATGGTTGAAACTACTCAGTCAAAGTGTTTATATTCTCGCTTCATACATCGCTGTCATTAGTTTCAACATTAACAATGACGAAGTGAATTTCATTGACTTTTTAAACTATAAATTTATTGAAATGGGTAAATTCTCTATGAGCTTTTACCATATCCTATCAATCATCGCGATATTCTTTACAGCCCGAATTTCTGTCAATCTGGTCAAATTATTCATTAGTCGTAAATACAGAAACAACACTCAGCTCGATCCGGGAAAAGAATTCATATATGTTCAGATTGCCCGTTACATAATTTATGTATTTGCTATTATTATCTCCCTTCGAGCACTAGAAATTGACCTTACTCTTTTCCTTACGGGTTCTGCAGCACTCTTGGTGGGTATTGGACTCGGATTACAAGATGTGTTTAAAGATATGATCTCAGGTGTGGTTTTGTTGGTAGAAGGAAACATTCGCGTCGGCGATATAGTCGAAATCTCCAATGGAGGAAAATCTGAGGCCATAGTTGCAAAAATCCTAAAGATCAATGTTAGAACGACCCAGATCGAAACACGAGAAGGTAATGTTCTGATTATTCCAAACACAAAGCTAACTCAAGAGTTTGTTGAAAATTGGTCTCACGGTTCCGAATTGACGAGATTCAGGATTCCGGTAACTGTTGATTACGGCTCAGACACTGAACTCATTTCAACTCTCCTGAAGCGCGCTGCTCTTGGGCATCCAAAAGTTAAAAAATCGCATCCAGTTGATGTGCGCCTAGCAAACTTTGGAAACAATGGACTTGAATTGGAATTGATTTTCTGGGCTGATCAAAATTGGGATATCAACAACTATAAATCTGATATTCGTTTTGAAATAGATCGCGTCTTCAGAGAAAATAAAATTCAGATTCCGTATCCTCATACAACGGTTCACCTTACCGGTGACCCGTCAGTTACGAAGTAAATATTTGTAGCGTTGAATGGTGTTTTCCAACCCAAAATACAGGGCATCGGAAATCAGCGCATGGCCTATGGAAACCTCCTCCAGAAAAGGGATAGCCTCTTTAAAAAATCGTAAATTTTCGAGGCTCAGATCGTGTCCTGCATTCATCCCCAAGCCAAGTTCTTTTGCCAAATGAGCGGCTTCAATATATGGCAATATCGCATGGTCGGCATTTACTGAGAAATCTTCGGCATATGGTCCGGTGTAAAGTTCAATTCTATCAACGCCGATCTTTGAGGCATAGGTAATATTTTGAAGCTTCGTATCCACAAAAATTGAAGTCCTCACCCCCCAACTTTGGATTTTAGCAATCGTCTCCTGCAAAAATGTCATGTTATCAACTGTATTCCATCCCGCATTTGAAGTCAACACGCCCGGAGGATCAGGCACTAGAGTGGCCTGAGCTGGTCGAACCTCTTCGATCATTTTCAAATAACGTTCATCCGGATATCCTTCAATATTGAATTCCGTGGTGACCACCTCCTTTAAATCATATACATCACGCTTTGTAATGTGTCTTTCGTCAGGCCTTGGATGCACAGTAATTCCATCCGCTCCAAAGCGTTCACAATCCAGCGCCACCTGAACAACGCTTGGCACATCTCCCCCTCTTGCATTCCTGAGGGTGGCAATCTTATTGATGTTTACACTCAATTTGGTCATGGAAAGGCATAATTTTTGACAATCCAAATGTAATCAAGTTAATGACTAATTTAGTACTTTGGCCAAAGAATGAGAGCTTTCGAACTTATCACCGAAGAAATTCCTCCTCTGAAACACTCCGACACGGGTGAAAAAGCCCTGCGCTGGATGGATGAATTTAAAGTCTCACACTTACCCGTGCTCAAAAACGGGAACTTTGTGGGAATAGTCTCTGAATCCGATATCCTGGATAAATTGGATCTCGACGAACAACTCGACAAACTTTTCGATCACTTGCCTCGTCCGTATGTTTTTTCAACCGCACACATTTACGATGTTCTGAATGTCATCTCCGAAGTGAAAGTAAGTGTTTTGCCTATTCTGGACGCAAAAGAGAGTTATCTTGGATGTACCTCCGTATATCATCTCTTGACCGTTCTTGCCAACACCGGAAGCATCAAAGAACCGGGAGGCATTCTGGTGCTGGAAGTAAATACAGTAGACTATTCTTTGGCACAGATTGCGCAAATCGTCGAAAGCAACAATGCACGAATTTTAAGTTCATACATCACTTCCATTCCAGACTCTACAAAACTAGAGGTGACCTTAAAAATCAATCAAACTGAACTTTCGCGCATCACACGAACATTTGAACGCTACGATTATGTCATCAAAGCATCCTATCAAACCACTGATGAACTGGATGACATTCGGGAACGATATGAAGCACTCATGAACTTTTTGAAACTCTGATCATGAATGTTGCCATTTACGGCAGAAAGCCGACTAAACAAAATCTATCGGATTTTAAAACCGTTATTGATCTGATGGATGCCTACGGATGGAATTTAGTTTTGGAAAAAGACCTGAAAGAAGTTCTCATCGACAAGATTGGATTGTCCAAAAAAACGGATGAATTCACCTCTCATCTTGATTTTAATAAAGGAATTGACCTCACTTTGAGCATAGGCGGTGATGGAACCTTTATCAAAACGGTAGGGTTTGTTCGAGATTCAGGTGTGCCTGTGCTGGGTATCAATACCGGAAGACTTGGCTTTTTGGCAAATATTTCCCGCGACCAAATCGAATACACGATGAATCAGGTGAAGTTAAAAAAATACGATTTTCAGAAGCGTTCACTTCTCAGAGTCAAAACAGAGGAAAATTTGTTTGGCGAGGACAACTTTGCACTCAATGAGGTCACATTTCATAAAAAAGATACTGCCTCGATGGTAACAGTCCATGCTTCGTTGGATAACAAATACCTGAATTCATACTGGGCCGACGGACTGATCGTGGCCACGCCAACTGGATCTACAGCATACAATTTAAGTTGCGGGGGACCCATCGTCACTCCCGGCTGTCAAGTACATATTCTTACGCCTATCGCACCACACAACCTGAATGTGAGACCGATGGTTGTACCTGATCACATGCCAATTAAACTGAGTATCGAGGGTAGAGATAGAAAATACCTAATCAGTTTGGACGGCATTTCCAAGAGCATCAAGCAGGGAGAAGAAGTGATCGTGACAAAAGCAGAATTTATGATTAATGTTGTCAAATTTGAGGACAATAACTTCCTGGATACCATTCGTAACAAAATGTTATGGGGAATCGATAAACGAAATTAACTTTGGTCAGGTTTTTGTCAACTGACCGCTAAAATTAAAATTCAACACATGAAAAATTTATCTGTCATCCTTTTTTCTGCACTTAGCATCTCTGCAGCACTGGCTCAAAAAAACAGTAAAGAAGAACTCGCTCCGGGCATGTATGCAGAATTCACCACGAACAAAGGAATCATTGTATGTGTACTTGAATACCAGAAAACACCTATGACGGTGGCAAACTTTGTTGGATTAGCAGAAGGCAATCTGAAGATCATGGATTCTTTGAATTACACCAAGGCATTTTATGATGGGTTGAAGTTTCATCGTGTAATCAAGGATTTTATGATCCAGGGTGGCGATCCGGACGGGAATGGTTCGGGTGGTCCAAAGCATCGTTTTTATGATGAAATCCATCCCGATCTGAAGCATACAGGACCCGGTATTTTGTCAATGGCCAACGCCGGGCCGGCAACCAATGGAAGCCAGTTTTTCATTACGCACAAAGAAACACCATGGTTGGACGGAAAACATACAGTTTTCGGTCATGTAATTACAGGACAGGATGTCGTGAATGCGATCGAACAAGGGGACGTTATGAACACCGTTAAAATCATTCGTGTTGGTAAGGAAGCAAAGAACTGGGATGCATCAAAAGCATTTATGGAAGTGTACGGAAAGATTCGAAACGAGGAAAAGGTTAAGGAAGAGGCTTTGGCTAAAATTGCAGCAATGAGTGAGGATCAATACAGGACATTTATGTTTGAAGAGGTAAAAAAGATCTATCCAAATGCACAGCAAAGTCCATCCGGATTGGTTTATGTGATCGAAAATGAGGGAGAATCTGCGAAGCCGGTAAGCGGTTCAAATATGTCTGTTCATTATCGTGGAACTTTCCGTGCAGATGGAAAACAATTTGATGCGTCGTATGACCGAGGACAACCCATGGCATTTCAATATAAAATCAACCGCATGATTCCGGGATTTGAAGAAGGTCTTGGAATGTTAGGAAAAGGAGGCAAAGCTAAACTCATTATCCCTTATTATCAGGCATATGGCAAAAACGGTCGTCCCGGAGCGATCCCCCCATACTCAGATTTGGTATTTGATATTGAAGTTATGGACGTGCAGTCTGGGTCCGCCGAACCACATCAGCATACTGAGGGGGATGGACACAAGCATTAAAAGACATTGACAATTTCGCGACTCGAAAAAAGTTGAATTTTGAATTCGTACTAGTGATTAAAACACTTATTGGGTTTTCCCAGACGGAACGTAAGTGTAGCTCCAAAAAAGGTATACCAGTCTTTCGTTGAGTCGGTGCCTCGTTTCCCAAATCTGGATCCGTCAATGCTTCGGTTGGAAAGGGCCGCTGCCAAAGGTCCATTTTCCTCTGACAGAATACTTGCATCGACATACCCATTGCTTCCGACATCATCCAGATAGTCTGTAAACGTCTTTCTCAATCCATATTCAAAACCAATGCTTGACCTCTTGCCTAAAGAAAACCGAACACCCACACCAAGAGGAACGCTTAACTGGGTAAGGCTGTAATTTCCTTCGTCACTCAGACTGCTTCCTTGTCCCTCCGTTCCGAGGGGTTGTAATTCAATCCACTCATCATTGTATTCTGCCATCGGATTCATTCTAAAGAGCGAAATTCCGGTCATTAAATATGCAGTGCCTTTATATTTTTCGTGCCCGATCTGAAAAGGCAAATAATTGAATTCCAGTCCGGCATGCACTTCATACACCGTCGATTTGAAACTTAAATTCCGATTGGCTAAAAGGGGTTCCTTAGAATCCGCATCTGAAGCGCTTACTGTTCCGTACAGCAAAGAGGCGCGCCACGCAAGACGACTGTGCTGATTGTATCTGTAGATCAGTCCTCCGGCAGGATGAAGATTGTAAAAAGGATTCAACGAATTTAAGTCTCCAATGTAATTGGATCCACCCACCAAAACCCCGAGTTCCGAACGTGATCGGTGGTTTTGTTGCTGTGAAAAAACTGTGCAACTGATAATTAGAAATAAGAAGGTGCTTCTCATTGTTTTCATGAACGCCAATTTAGCAAGATTATTTTGTTTGTTGGCATTCAGTTCAATCTTCCAAAAGTTCCATGGCAATTTTAGAGGAAAGTAAACACAAAGGGATGCCTCCACCCGGATGCACGCTTCCTCCGACAAAGTAAAGGCCTTTGATTTTTGAGAAATTGGGATGTCTGAAAAATGCAGCCATTCGATCGTTTGAACTGGCTCCATACAATGCTCCTGCATGACTGGAGGTACGCTGCTCGATCCTGACTGGATCCAAGTGATCCTCGGCCTCAATCAAGCCCTCAATATCTTTTCCCAACATGCGGCTTATTTTTTCAAGGACACTTTTTCGTATTTGGGTTCGCATGGTTTCCCAGTCCTGACCTGAATTACTCGGCACATTCACAAGTATAAACCAACTCTCACTGCCTTCCGGAGCGTCTTCCGGGACGTACTTGGAACCCACGTGAACATAAACGGTTGGGTCATTTGAAACAATGCCCTTTTTGAATATACAATCAAACTCGTGCTGGTAATCCTCAGAAAAAAAGATATTGTGGAG
Organism: Bacteroidota bacterium; assembly: GCA_041178485.1. Classification (GTDB taxonomy): domain Bacteria; phylum Bacteroidota; class Bacteroidia; order Flavobacteriales_D; family Crocinitomicaceae; genus M0103. The sequence goes on from JBEGVI010000182.1 coordinate 6,038, forward strand.
ATCGAGCTCCGGAAACGATGCTTTGATTCCCCAATAAAAGATCATTGCCGAACTGGAAGGTTCCTGCTTCATGGTTTTCTCAGGCGCCTTGATGTTCTTTAATAGATTCCTGTAGGCCGGTTTAATATCTGAATTGCACACAACGATGTGAGCATATTCTTCTCTTTCGTTCAGTCTGATTCCTTTCACACGCCCTTTGTGTTCGATAATCTCTTGCACGCGTTCATTGAAATAGAATTCAACTCCTAAATCCTTCGCCAGTCTGACCAAAGCCTTGGTAATGCCGTACATGCCCTCTTTAGGAAAGTATGTTCCAATACCGTGCTCTAGATGTGGGATGATGTTGAGTATTCCCGGAGCCTGATAGGGATCGGAACCATTGTAAGTTGCATAGCGGTCAAATATTTGAACCAATTTGGGATGATTTAAACGGCGCTTATTTTCTTCGTGCATAGTTGAAAAAATCCCCAAGCGAGGTATCGCCATAACAGCCTTCAGAATATCCGACGAAAGGTAACTTTGCCAGCGGTGCAAAGATCTTTCGAGAAATGCGGATTTTGTCCGCTCATAAATGAACTTGCTCTTCTCAAAATGCAAACGAAGCGGTTCCGAATCAATCTGGAGTTCTTCACTCACATGTTGAAGTAATTGGTGTTGATCGGCCGAAAACTGCAATCTTGTACCATCTTCAAAAAAATAGTGACACGCCGTAGAAACAGTTGTGTACTCAAAATATTCCCTTGGATTCTTTCCTGAAAGTTCGAACAATTCATCTACCAACTGAGGAAGAGTAAAAAGCGAAGGGCCAGCGTCAAAACGATAATTTCCAAGTTGAAGCGTTGTGAGTTTTCCACCCGGATAAGAATTTGACTCATAGACACGAACGCTGTACCCTTTTACAGAAAGGCGGATGGCAGAGGACAAACCCGCAACCCCTGAACCAATGACGATCGCTTTTTTGGTGGACATTCAGTTTTGATTCCTTAAAGGATAAAAAATGAAACCGAAAAAAGTTCTGATGATTCTCTGAATGCTACTTGAGATGTTCCAGAAAACGAACCAGATTCATGTTTTCAAGAAGATTGTCTGCTCCAATAAACAGCACTCTTTTTGACTTGTTCCTTTCGATCCATAGATCGAGGTTTGAAATCCCTACCATGAGGGTTCCGTTGATATCAATCTTGTGAACCGGTTTTTGTTGGTGATCGAAGGCGTTTCTTACTTCTAAAACTTCTTTCTCTAAAATTTGATTTTGCGTGAAAATGACCAGCCCGTCAATCCCCTCCTCGGGACTTTCGACTTTTTCATCCTGTTCTTCAATTTCATAACCCCTTTCCTCGGCCCAATTTTTAAGGACCACTGAAAATTTAGAGGCATTTCTTAGAATTATCTTGTTGAGTTTCATTGATTGAAGTAGGAAATTTAAAGCAATGTAAAAATAAGAATTTAGTTTGATCTGAGTCTTTTATTCCGGAATGTATCCGAGTATTTTAAGGTAATCGTTGGCTGTTTGTTCTTCACTGAAAAGTGACGTTTGCAGTTTGCCATCCTCATCTCTCTGGATGAGAATATGTTTCGGCTCCGGAATCAGGCAATGTTTCAATCCTCCAAAGCCACCAATTGTTTCCTGATATGCTCCGGTATTGAAGAATCCGAGATACAAGGGATTATTCTTGTCGAATTTGGGAAGATAAATCGCGTTGGAGTGCTGTTCAGAATTGTAATAATCATCGCTGTCGCATGTCAGACCGCCCAAAAGGACACGTTCGTAATCATCGTTCCAGCGATTCACAGGCAACATGATAAAACGCTGATTGATGGCCCAGGTATCAGGAAGATTAGTCATGAACGAAGAATCGATCATATTCCATTTTTCCCGGTCATTCTGTTGTTTTTGATGCAACACGGAAAAGATTGCTCCGCCGCTCTCCCCTACCGTAAACGATCCGAATTCAGTGAAGATATTTGGCTCAGGTATGTCATTTTCGGTACAAACACGCTGAACCTGAGTTAAGATCTCCCTTACCATATAGGCGTAATCGAAATCAAAGGCTAAAGATTTTTTGATTGGAAAACCGCCCCCAATATTCAGCGAGTCTAAAGAGGGACATATCTTTTTCAGATCACTGTATATCCTCAGACACTTGGTCAATTCGTTCCAATAATAGGCTGTATCGTTGATTCCCGTATTGATAAAGAAGTGCAACATCTTCACCTCGACACGCGGATTGTCAATCAGCATCGCCTTATAAAAAGGCACGATCTCACGGTATCTTATCCCCAATCTGGAGGTGTAGAATTCGAATTTCGGTTCCTCCTCGGACGCGATACGCACACCTATTTTAACATCTTTTTCCGTTTTTGACAGAATCTCATTCAGTTCGTGCGTGTTGTCAACGACTGGAATAACATTCAGGTTACCTTCATTGATCAGGCCAATAATGTTATCTATATATTGCTGTGGTTTGAATCCATTACAAATCACATATTTCCCGGGAGTCAGTTTTCCTGAATTATATAAGTTTTTGACAATATCAATATCGAACGCCGAGGAAGTTTCAATGTGCACATCATTTTTGAGTACCTCATCCAATACAAAAGAGAAATGATTGCTTTTCGTACAGTAAGAGTAATAGTAATTTCCCGAATATCCTAAGTTACTGATTGCCTCACGAAACCATCCTTTGGCACGCTGAATGTTGTTTGAAATTTGAGGGAGATAATTAAATTTTAACGGAGTCCCATATTCATTGATCAAACGCATGAGATCGATCCCATGAAAGAACAGATGGTCTTCCCTTAAATGAAATTCATTTTGTGGGAAGTCGAAAGTCTGGTCGATCAGGTCAATGTATTTCGTTCTCATTTATTCAACACCATTTAAAGGATCTCTAATATACGTTCTTCCGGCCTCGCAATAACAGCCTTTTCTCCAACTATTACGACGGGACGTTCAATTAGTTTCGGAAATTTCAACATTGCTTCGATCCATTCGTCATCCGAAAATGTTTTACCTCTAAAATGAGCCTTATAGTCATCCTCATTTTTTCGGATCCATTGCTCTGCAGAAATGTTCAATTTCTTTAGAACAACCTTCATTTCCTCCATCGTCAAAGGTGCGTTCAGGTACTCGATTACTTCAAAGGATTTATTCTTTGATCTTAGGAAATCGATTGCACATCGGCTCTTAGAACAGCGTGGATTATGGAGTACTTTGATGATTGTCGACATATTGTAAAATTCAGGTCGACAAAATTACGGTATTCTTATAGAGAATCGTGTTAAAAATCCACCATTCTTTACCCGATCAATTGCGTGAACAAGGCAGGATCTTCGTTGAGGTACTGATATTGAAAATGTAAACGTTCCAAATTGGATGTGATCACTTTTAGATCTTCCGGTGACTTAAGTTCGATTCCTACTACCGCAGGACCGCTTTCACGGTTGTTCTTTTTGGAGAACTGGAAAAAGGTAATGTCATCATTTTCTCCAAGAACCTTCGTCACAAAGTCCTTCAGTGCTCCGGGACGTTGAGGAAACTGGATCAGGAAATAATGCTTCAACCCTTCGTAAAAAAGGGATCTTTCCTTGATCTCTTCAGTGCGGGTGATGTCATTATTACTTCCGCTTACAATGCAAACAACATTCTTTCCCTTGATGCGTTCAGCAACCTGGTCCAATGCAGCTATCGTCAAAGCACCCGCTGGTTCAACAACCATCGCTTGTTCGTTGTACAATTTGAGGATTGCAGAGCAAACTTTTCCTTCAGCTACGAGCACCACTTCTTTGAGCCATTTTTTACAGATCTCAAAATTTGCATCCCCAACGCGTTTAACTGCAGCGCCATCGACAAATTTATCGATCTCCTCCAATTGCGTATTGAAACCATTTTTCAGGGATGTCTGCATGGAAGGAGCTCCAAGAGGTTCCACGCCTATAATTTCAGTTTCCGGACTGAGTTCAGAAAACACAGACAATATTCCCGAAATCAACCCTCCTCCCCCGACAGGTACCAAAAGCACATCGATCTTTTTACTCACTTGTTCAAGAATCTCCAGGCCTACAGTTCCCTGACCTGCAATGACTTTGTCATCGTCAAAAGGATGTACAAACACGTTGTTCTGTTCCTGACAAAAAGCCATGGCTGCTGCGTAAGAATCATCAAATGTGTCTCCTTTCAAAACAATGTGAATGTTGTTTTTTCCGAACAGCTCTACTTGCCTTACCTTCTGTTTTGGGGTTGTGGCAGGCATGAAGATCGTTCCCTGAATATTGAGTATATGGCACGAATAAGCCACACCTTGTGCATGATTGCCCGCACTGGCACAAACGATCCCCTGCTTTTTTTGATCTTCTGAAAGCGAACTGATTTTGTTGTAGGCACCACGAATCTTGTACGAACGTACAGTTTGAAGGTCTTCACGCTTCAGATAAATCTGAGCGTGATACACATCCGATAAGTGCAGATTTGCCATACAGGGTGTTTGTTCAACTACCCCATGAAGTTGTTTCCTCGCTGAATATACTTCTTCAAGACCGACCATCAGTTCAAACTTTTCATGTTGGTCATTTGCTCACGCAAAACTGCACCAACCGTTTCTATCGGATGCTGACGAATTGCCTTATTGACATCGATCAACCGTTTGTTATCGACTTGATCGGAAACTCTAAACGGCCTTCCCAAAACTCCGGTATCGATCTTTTTCATGAAATCTGCGAGCAAGGGTTTACATGCGTGATCGAACAGATAACAGCCGTATTCCGCCGTGTCTGAAATAATTCGATTCATTTCGAACAGTTTTTTCCGGGCAATTGTATTTGCAATCAGTGGTGCTTCATGGAGAGATTCATAATACGCTGATTCCGCAACAATTCCAGTTTCAGTCATCGTTTCATATGCCAGTTCGACTCCGGATTTAACGAAAGCAACCAACAATGTCCCGTGGTCAAAAAACTCTTGCTCAGCTATTGGCTGCGTGGTAATTGCCGTTTTTTCAAAAGCTGTTTCACCTGTTGCTGCTCTCCAGGAAAGCAATTCCTGGTCCCCATTTCTCCAGTCTTTCATCATTCGCTCAGAAAAAGCTCCACTCATGATGTCGTCCATATGTTTGCGGAAAAGCGGACGCATGATGATCTTCAATTCTTCGGCCATTTCAAATGCCTTTATCTTCGAAGGATTGGAAAGACGGTCCATCATGTGGGTTATCCCGCCGTGCTTCAACGCTTCTGTGATCGTTTCCCATCCATATTGGATCAACTTTGCAGCGTATCCCGGCTCAATTCCGTTTTCCACCATCTTATCGAAAGAAAGAATGGAGCCTGTTTGAAGCAGGCCGCAAAGGATCGTCTGCTCTCCCATCAAATCAGATTTTACCTCTGCAACAAACGAAGAAAGCAACACGCCCGCCCGGTGTCCACCCGTTGCAGCTGCATACGCTTTCGCTTGGTCAAATCCTTTTCCTTCTGGATCATTCTCCGGGTGTACAGCAATCAAGGTTGGCACACCAAATCCGCGTTTATATTCTTCGCGAACTTCCGTTCCCGGACATTTAGGAGCCACCATGATTACCGTGAGATCTTCACGAATCTGCATTCCTTCCTCCACAATGTTAAAGCCATGAGAGTACGATAGCGTTGCTCCTTTTTTCATCAGTGGCATGATTGCATTCACCACAGAAGTATGCTGTTTGTCGGGAGTTAAGTTGCAAACGAGATCGGCACTCGGGATCAGTTCTTCATACGATCCAACAGTGAACCCGTTTTCAGTGGCATTTTTCCATGAAATCCGTTGTTCGCGAATGGCATCGACACGCAAGGCATACGAAATATCCAAACCGGAATCACGCATATTCAAGCCCTGGTTTAACCCTTGTGCACCGCATCCCACGATAACGATCCTTTTGCCTTTAAGCGCCTCTATTCCATTCTGAAAATGCGCATGATGGAGCAACTCACATTTTGAAAGTTGCTCTGTTTGTTTTCTAAAAGCCAGTTGATTAAAATAATTCATTTTATCTGTAATTTTCTTCCAGTTCCTGCAAATAAGCCTCTAATGTTTTCATTGGTTTAGAGATTGCGACCCGTCCTGACCGAACGAATTCTAACACGCCAAACACATTAAGTTCATTAAAGAGATGTGTCAATTCTTCCGGTTGGCCGGTTTTTTCAATGATCATAAAATCTTTATCCACACTCAATATGCGCGCATGATGGTCGCGGATGATCTTTTCGGTAGTGCCATTTGCAAACGCATCCGTACGTATCTTGTACAAGGCAATTTCCTGAAATACCACTTGTTCATCCGTATGGTAAAATGCTTTGAGTACCTCCACTTGTTTTTCGATTTGAGAAACTACTTTCTGTACCTGATTGAGCGAAGTATTCACCACAATCGTGTAGCGATAAACCCCTTTTAATTCACATTCTGAGGCAGTAATACTCTCAATGTTGAGGTGACGACGCGTAAAGATGATTGTGATTCTGTTCAGAATACCGATACTGTTTTCTGTAAAAACCGATATGTTGTATGTTGTCTCCATAACCTCTTTAGTTTAAACGAATTTCTGAAACAGAAGCTCCGGTTGCTACCATTGGGAAAACATTCTCTTCACGTTGCACGACAACTTCCAAAAGATATGCACCTCTGGAATTCAGAAGTTGATCCAGTGCCTCGTTCAGCTCTGCTCTTTGTTCGATCTTGGAGGCATCAACAGAATAGGCCTTGGCAATTGCAGTGAAATTTGGATTTACAATCTCGGTAAATGAATAACGACGATCAAAAAACAATTGTTGCCATTGGCGCACCATGCCAAGGAAGTTGTTGTTCAGGATCAGAATTTTGACATCCACTTCTGCCTGAAGAATCGTCCCTAATTCCTGGATGGTCATCTGGAAACCACCGTCACCAATGATTGCAACTACCGTTTTTTCCGGATTCCCAAGTTTGGCACCAATAGCTGCTGGCAAGGCAAAACCCATGGTCCCAAGGCCTCCGGAAGTGATGTTATTTCGATATCCTTTGTATTTGTAATACCTGGAAGCTATCATCTGGTGCTGGCCCACATCTGTCACAACGATTGCCTGTCCGTCTGTCTTCTTGGAGAGCAGATCTACAACCTCTGCCATTTTCAATTCATTGTCAGGTGGGTTGATGGCATCATTCACCACTTCATTCAGTTCGACCTGCTCCAGATCTCTGAATTGCTGAAGCCATTGAGGGTATTGCTTTGGTTCAACCGACTGATGCAGTGCCTCCAACGCATCCTTGGCATCAGCGTGTATCGGGACATCGGCTTTAATGATCTTATTTAGTTCGGCGGGATCAATATCAATGTGAATCACTTTAGCTTGTTTCGCATAACGAGAGACGTCACCTGTCACACGGTCATCAAAGCGCATACCTACGGCCAGAATTAGATCGCATTCGTTCGTTAGGATATTTGGTGCGTAATTCCCGTGCATTCCAAGATAGCCCACATACAAAGGATGATCCGCGGGAAATGCTCCCAATCCTAAAAGTGTCAGTGCAACAGGAATTCCGCTTTTCTCGGCAAAATGCACCAACGCATCTTGGGCTTCCGAAAGGATGACTCCTTGGCCAGCCAACAAATAGGGTTTTTGAGCTTGATTCAACAATTCAGCAGCAGCCTGGATAGCTGAAGCATTCAATTTTGGTTTCGGGATATAACTTCGGATGGAAGTACATTTTTCATACTCAAAATCGACCATGCCGAATTGGGCATCTTTCGTGATGTCAACCAAAACAGGTCCCGGACGTCCTGTTGCAGCGATGAAAAATGCCTTAGCTATAGCCGGTGCAATATCCTCCGCACGCGTGACCTGGATATTCCATTTGGTCACAGGCATGGAAATTCCGATTACATCCGTTTCTTGAAATGCGTCAGTACCCAACAAATGGGATGCGACCTGACCGGTAATACAGACGACCGGTGTACTATCAATCATTGCATCCGCCAATCCGGTAATTAGATTCGTTGCGCCCGGACCGGAGGTAGCAAAGCACACTCCTACTCTCCCTGACGTTCTTGCAAATCCCTGAGCGGCATGAATAGCACCTTGTTCATGTCTTACCAAGACGTGATTGATCTGTTCTCTGAAATCGTACAAGGCATCATATATCGGCATGATAGCGCCTCCCGGATACCCAAAAATTGTTGTAACTCCTTCCTCTATGAAACAGCGCATAACCGCTTCGGCTCCTCTGATATTCATCTTTTCTTATTTGTCTGTGATACACCCTTCCGACGCAGAACTAACCAGCTTGGCATATTTGTACAAAACACCGCTTTTCACTTTAAGTTCCGGTTGATTCCAATTCTTTCTGCGTTCATTTAATTCTTCTTCAGAAACTGCCAGATCAATGGTATTGTTGACTGCATCGATCGTAATAACATCTCCGTTCTGAACCAAAGCTATCGGACCCCCATCAAAAGCCTCCGGACAAACGTGACCCACAACAAAACCATGTGTTCCTCCTGAAAACCTTCCATCTGTGATCAATGCTACACTGTTCCCAAAACCTGCACCGATGAGGGCAGATGTTGGTTTCAGCATTTCAGGCATTCCGGGCCCGCCTTTCGGTCCCTCATTGCGTATAACCACAACATTCCCTGCTTTGACCTCGCCATTGCTAATTCCACGGATACAATCGAACTCATCTTCAAACACAATGGCCGGTCCGGAGAATTGCTCCCCTTCTTTTCCGGTGATCTTTGCTACCGAACCTTCCGGCGCAAGATTGCCATACAGCACCCTTAAATGTCCGGATTTCTTCAATGGTTTTTCAACTGGGTAAATTACATCCTGTTTTTCAGGCAACCCTTCAATTTCTTCTAGATTTTCCCTCAGCGTTTTTCCGGTGACTGTTAAACATTCTCCATGCAACAACCCTTTTGAAAGAAGGTATTTCATAATTGCAGGAACACCTCCAATCGCAAAAACATCTTCCATGAGGTATTTTCCACTTGGTTTAAGGTCAGCAATGAGCGGAGTTTCATTGTTCATTCGGGTAACATCCTCCAGCGTAATGTCGATTCCCGCCGTCTTGGCCATTGCGATCAAGTGAAGTACCGCATTCGTTGACCCGCCCAAAACGATGACTACACGAAGTGCATTTTCAAAGGCTTTTTTCGAAAGGATATCTGAAGGTTTAATATCGCGTTCAAGGAGGATCTTCATATATTTTCCTACTTGGAGGCACTCTTCCCGTTTCTCGGAACTCATTGCCGGATTCGAAGAACTATAAGGCAAGCTTAGACCCAATGCCTCAATGGCTGAAGACAACGTGTTCGCGGTGTACATACCCCCACAGGCACCTGCACCCGGACATGCATTCTTAATTATTCCTTTATAATCTTCTTCGGAGATTTTACCGGCATAACGCTCGCCCAACGCTTCAAACGCTGAGACGATGTTCAAGGTTTGACCCTTGTATTTTCCCGAAGCGATCGTTCCCCCATACACCATCAAGGAAGGCCTGTTCAGACGAATCATTGCCATCGCCATTCCGGGCATATTCTTGTCGCAACCGGCTATTGTAACCAAGCCGTCATAATAATGTGCTGCCGTCACTGCTTCGACAGAGTCTGCTATGACCTCTCTTGAAACCAGAGAATAACGCATACCGTCTGTTCCATTTGTAATCCCGTCGCTGATTCCGATCGTATTGAACTGCAATCCCACCTGGCCATTTTGCTGTACGCCCTCTTTCACGAATTTTGACAAGCCGTTAAGGTGCATGTTGCACGTATTCCCTTCGAACCATGTTGATGCAATGCCTACCTGAGGTTTTTTCATATCCTCCTCAGAAAAACCTACGCCATACAACATTGCTTGAGAAGCGGGTTGCGTCTCATCCTGAGTGATGGTTTTACTATACTTGTTCAGTGCCATAATCTTTAAAGGTACACATTACGATATTCATTAAAAGCAACTCTTCGCTTGTATTTACGCTGGATCAAGTGGCTGTTGGAATCTTCCCAATTCAATGGAAATGTGTAGTCATTGAATTGTGCAATACCTATAACCTCTGCTGCCGTGCCACAGAAAAATGCTGCATCTGCTGTGTAGATCTCCTCAGGTTTGAAGAGTTTTTCGACAACTTGAATGTCCAATTCATCGGCTATTTCGAATACCGTAGCCCGCGTAATTCCTGACAAGATATTGCCAAGAGGCGCAGTGTAAAGAACCCCTTCCTTCTCATAAAAGAAATTGGCTCCTGGACCTTCTGCTATATTTCCGTGTATATCTGTAAGTAGCGCTTCATCAAATCCTTTATGTTTTGCTTCGGTTGTAGCCAGGATGCTGTTCGTGTAGTGTCCAACTACTTTCGCCTGCACGTGACACGCATTCGGATTGGGACGCTGATAAGAAGACAACATAACTTTAAGCATGGAATCCCCGAGGTATTTTCCCCATTCCCAAACCATTATTACCACATGTACTTCCTGTGTAGGTGTAAGTGACATGTTCTCCCCTAAATAAACTAAAGGCCTGATGTACGCATCTCTCAACCCGTTCATTTCCAGTAGGCGATACGTAATTCTTTCCAATTCTTCAGATGAGTAGGACAACTGAATGTGCATTTTTTCGGCAGAATAATGCAAACGGTCATAATGTTCCTTCGCTTTAAAAATGCGCGTTCCGTCAGGAGTATCGTATGATCTTATTCCTTCAAACACTCCATTGCCATAATGCATGGTCTGGTTATACAATCCAACCTTCGCGTCTTTCGCTTTCACAAATTCGCCGTTCCAAAAGACGACTGTTTCTTCCTTATAATACATAACAACACAAAATTACAATTAAAAAAAAGGCCTTTCCCATGTGAGAAAGGCCTTTTTTGAGACAGGCAGATTCTCACTCCTCCGGAATGTTTTGAATGACGAGAATAATGACTGCCTGACTCATACCTAAACCTTAATCTTAACCTAAACCTTACTAAACTATTGCTTTCTAATCATGAACTTTTCTGTAAGCACCACCGAACCGGCAGTGACATGCAGGAAGTACATTCCATCGGAGCAAAAAGACTTTAAAAATATTCGCTGTAACTTGTTATTCTCTATCGAATTTGAACCATGTTCAATAACCTGTCCAACACTGTTGACCAATTCATACTCAAAATGACTTCCATGAGTCTGCACCAAGAACACATCAAAAGCATGCAACTGGTCGAAGTAAACGATCTCCGACCCGGAGTCTGCACAAGATCCGGCTGAAATTGTTTTGAGTTCCACTCTCGTGCCATCGTAATCTGTTTGAGATAAACGATAGTAAGCCGCATCTCTGACTGGCAATTGATACCTAAGTTCCTCACTTGAATTTCCTGCACCGCCAACAGTGGCTATGACTTCAAACTCTCCCTGATGATTTCCCGCCTCTACTGTATAATAATCGTTGTTGTGTTCTGATGCAACGGACCATGTTAATAGACGCGCGTTGTTGTCACAAGAGGACATCAGGTCAATAAATTCTACAGGTAAAACCACACCATAACAACTTCCTTGCAGTGCAGGGTAAGAGGGGGTTGCCGTAGTCGATGCCAAAACCGTGTTGCTAAAACTAACCGAACCAGACGTTGACGGATTTCCGGAATTCTGAATGCTTATGGTCGCTGTATTTTCATTCAATATACTTGTTACAGAAGATGAAAAAGTAGATTGATTGATGTTGACCTGAGCCGGGTTGGAATTGCCTGCGCGTGCATAAATGTGATTGCCGCTGCCAGAGGTTGCTGAGTTGTTTACAAATGAACAATTCGTTACATTCAAAACAGCCGTGCTCCCAGCACCTGCAATTGCAGTATACATAGATATTGCCCCTCCGTTACCACTGTTTGAGACGGTGTTGTTTTCAAACTTGCAATTTGTAAAGGATACAGTTGCACCTCGACCGATCGTTACAGCACCTCCGTATTTGGGACCTGACCCTCCATAAGAAGAATTGTTGAGAAAATAGGATCCGGAAACTGTCAGATTTGCGCCCGAAATGAACACTGCACCACCATTGCTTGTGCATCTATTGTCGGCCACAATAGAATTGTTGACCGTAACTGTTGTGCTGTTGTCGCCAACTACATAGAGTGCAGCACCCGGCTGAAGGTCCTTCGAGTTGTTGGAAAAAGAATAATTATTGAAAGTCACATTATTTCCATTTCCTTCAACATTGACCCCGCCTCCGGCAACAGTAGCGCCTGAAGGATTGCAATTCGAACCTCCCCCATTCAGTGTTACAGAAGATCCACCCGAGATCCTGATCGTGGTACTTCCACCTCCCGCCGTGTTTCCATCAGCAAGTATGTTGTTTAAAACAAGGTTGCTTGAAGAAGTAATTTCTATGGCACTTGCTTCACCGGAAACGCTGTAAGTGTATCCTTTAACAAGAAAATCCTCCAAAGTGATATTGCTTGCGGTGATGTTAAATAATCGGTTTGATGATCCGGTACCTGCACCGGAATTGTCAAAGATCGTTTTTGCGGGACCAGCACCTGAAATTCGAATGCCGGAAACAGTTAGATTAATATTTATGTCTGAATATGTACCTGCATCAACATATATTCTGTCTCCAGAGGTTAGTACGGAAGAATAGGTCAGGATTAAAGCTTTTAAAGAGGCTTTAGGTGCAGCAGGACTTGTCCCGGAATTCGCATTGTTACCGATTGCTGTACAGAAGAGATCTCCACCCAAAGAACTATTGTTTACATAATAGTTCGCAGCATGACATACCGACGAAAAAATCGTGAGTGTGACAAAAACAAATTTCCAAGCATTTCGGGCGAACATAATCGAGCAAGGCTATGAGCATTCAAACTTACATTCTCTTACACCTAAAAAACAAATTAATTTCGTTTTCGGTTAAATTGTTGGGCGAATTGTCAGATTTTGATGCAAACTGTTAACATTTTGGGGCAAACTGTTACGTTAATTTAGACCCAATCAGTGATACATCATATGAACGAGAAACAGGAACAAGATGTTCATAATGTTTTAGCTGAAGCTTGTATGCCTGAGATCTCCCCTTGATTTCTAAAACAAATTCCGGATTGACCAAATAGGATTTATGTATCCTCAGAAACTCAATCTTTTCCTGCGCCAGCAATTGCTCAATCTTCCTCAAAGAGATACGCTCCATCGATTTTTTTGGCGAATCCGTTTCATCCAGGTAATGTGTGAGCACATAGTTGTCGTTTGCCTCGTAGCAAATAATCCTTTTTATAGGAACTTCCAGCAGTACTTTTCCATTTTCATTTTCCAGATGAAACATTGCCTCCGTTTCGTTTTCCACTTCCTTTTTGGGTGAAGCTACACTGGCGTTCACTATTTCTGTAATTCGCTCATCGGCCTCATCAAAGAGTGCATTCAGCAGCGACCATACCGATGCAGGCAAGGACAACAATAGAAAAGCTACGCTGTATGACAAAAATTCTGTCTCGTTCTTTCGGAAAAGCAAGAAAAGGCATGCGGCGGAGACAAATGACGAAAGAGGAAAAATCAGAATTCGGGCAATTACAAGTGTCTCGCCATGGAACTTATTCTCTGTAAAAAAAAGCAATATTAGACAACTGAAAAAAACGAAGGCACATAAAAGAGTGAAATAAGTACCCAGATTGAGATTCGATTGAAGAAAAATATTGCCCTGCAAAAAATAATTGCCCAACAATTGAAGTGTTCCAAAGTATGCGGCAGGCCTCAATATTTCCAATGAAATTTTCATAGTTCCCGTCTCTTGCCTATTCTTCGAACACCATAAATAACCATCACCAATATAAACACAAGCAAAAAGATACTGAAAAACACCATTTTCTGAGAATACACTCTTAAATTATACTCTTCTTTTCGCTTTGTTTCGGCAAGATTCTTCTTTTGTTCTGCAAGGTCAATAAGGAGCTGTTTTTTACTCAATTCATCTCTGAAAGTTAAGTCATCCAGCCTGTTTTTTGCATTGTAACGATCATACCACTCCAAGAATGTAATGTATTCGTCATACGCTCCGTTCAACCTTTCGGCCTGACCTTTAAATCGTTTTAGAACAGTTATTCGCTCTCTCAGCAACTCTAATTTTAAGGTTCTGAATTCTTTTGATTCAGAAAGTCGCAATGCCTCCTCCAACAACTTGACAGCCTCCTGTAAATTGCCGCTTTTTGACTCCAGAATACTTTGCAGAAGACCTTGCTTTAATTGAGCCTCTGTATTGAGGGAACCAACAAGAACTGCATTTTTCAAAAGCAATGCTGCCGCATCCTTTAATTTATCGAGTTTCAAATATACCGATGCTATCCCCTGTTCAGCAAGGACAATCCCTTCCGTAAATCTATTTTTTTTCTCCAGAATAAGGGAACTGTTATAGTAAGACAAGGCAAGATCGAGGCTGTCGAGATCATTGTAACATTCTCCCAAATTGAAATACCTAATTGATAGCTGGGTTTGATCCCCAAATTTCTGTTCAAAAAGCAGACTTTGGTTGTAATATTCGATCGCTTTGTTGTAATTGGATTGCAGCTGATACACCGCAGCAATATTATTGTAACACGCCGAGATGCGTCGATTGTCCTTTTGTACTTGTGCAAACTTTAGTGCTTTGGAATAATAATCCAATGAACTCAAATAATATCCTTTGTTCTTAAACAAAATACCCTGAAGGGTGTAGGCATTCACAAGATACTTTCCGGGTGGATTTTTTAAGGCTAGATCGAGAAACTTCTCTGCTAACAGATCCGTTTGAGGATCTCCCTTTTCAAGTGCTTTAAACGCCTGGTCATTGAAATACTTAAGGGAATCCTGCGCTGGCAATTGAGCAAACAATGTCACTTGTACTATACAGACGAAATAATACGAAAGAAACTTTGATCCTCTCAACATGGACCAAAGAAACAAATTTTTTGGCACTCAACACACCGTGCGGAACACCAAACACTGTATGGCTAGAAGTACTTCGGGGCGCTATCTTTACGATTTTTCCCGAAAAGATAAGACAACATCAGCTCATGAGATCCAAAATTCCGGACAGAACTCAGCGCATTTATCGGGTAATCAAATCCATACCCGAACATAAAGGACTCTTTGATCTGATACGCTGCATTCACACCAACCGACTCGTTGTAACGATACATTCCTCCGATCCAAACTTTCTTATAGAGGAACAAATTTGCATTGACGTCAACGGTTACTGGTGCACCTACAACCATTTTCAGAAGCATGCTTGTTTTGAGATCAATATCTGAATTTAGATTGAAAATATATCCGGCCATGGTGTAGTAATGTCTCTTAGTATACGAACCACTTATCAGAATCCCGTCGTTGTCCAGTTTGGACTGAATCAATCTGGGAACACTCATGCCTACGTAAAAATTATCTGACCGATAGTAAAGACCTGCCCCCGCATTGAACTTAAATTGATTCAATGAGGAAACATACTGTGGATCTGTTGGATCCAAAGCATAGAGTTTGCTATAGTCCACACTCAACTGGTCACCTCCAAATGAAACCCCAAAGTTTAATTTGTGTCCGTTCTTAAAGCGAACCGTGTACGCATAATCGGCAAAAGCACTTGTACGATTGCGTGCTCCGATACGGTCGTTGCTAAGATGAATACCTGCAGCCATATTTTTAAAAGTCATCGGAGAATGAAACGATAAAAACTGACTTTGAGGTGCACCTTTAATGCCTATCCATTGCATGCGGGCCACACCTACAAGCTGCATGTATTCCTTACTTCCGGCATAGGCAGGATTGAATTGCAACGGATTAAACATGTACATTCCGGACTGTTCATCTTGTTGAGCTTCAACAAGAAAAGAAAGGTGGCAGATGGCCAACAGAACAAGAAATAATTTTTTCATACTCACTTTTTTAATTAACGATTTCAATGTAACCTACCTCAGGTGATTCCCCATTCTTATGGTCAATTATGTAATAATAGGTTCCGCTCGGAAGATAATCGTCACCCATTACTCCTCCAACATTTGAATGACCATCAAAATCATCCAGATATGGACTTGCAGAAAAAACAAGATTTCCCCAACGATTAAATATTTTGATCTCAGCTTGCGGTTCAGCATGAATGATCCAAACATCGTTGCCTCCTCCTCCAAGTGAAAGAAACTGTGGAACAAACTGAATCGAACAATTCATTTCAAAGCTCAGGTTCCCAACACACCCATTTGCATCAGTCACGCTTACCTGATACTCACCAACCGACAATCCACCTGCAAAAGATGACGTTGTCCCGTTAGAATAAAGATACTGATACGGAGAATTTCCACCGGAGGCACTCACATAGGCGCTACCGGTACTTGTATTGCAAATAGTATTGATGACACTATCCAATTGTATACTAATAGTCACCAAGTCAACAGTAACTGCTAAAGTGTCCGAACTTTCGCATCCTGAAACTACATTCGTGACGAAATAGGTAAAACCGTCTGTCAACGAGGAAGTGATCGCCAGTGGGTTCCCTAGTTCATCGTAGTAATTCAAGGAAGTTTCCAAAATTTCCAAATCGAATACTGTCGGATTGCTTTCTGCACAAAAACTCTGAGAAGCATCGCCCGATGGTGTTGAAGGATCTGTGATGGTTACCGTAACATCCAAACGTGAAGAAGACTCACATCCTGAAACTGTTTGTGAAGCGTAGTAATGTGTTCCATTGACCAAGGCATCTGTACTTACGTATGCTGTCCCTCCTGTAGGTGCGTCATACCATGTCAGCGTACCCGAACCCGATGCAGAAAGGTCTGCAACAGTCGCTCCGTCTGACACACAAAAACTCTGAGAAGCATTGCCGGATGGCGCTGAAGGATCTGTGATGGTTACTGTAACATCCAAACGTGAAGAAGACTCACATCCTGAAATTGTTTGTGAAGCATAGTAATGTGTTCCATTGACCAAGGCATCCGTACTCACGTATGCTGTGCCTCCTGTAGGTGCGTCGTACCATGTCAGCGTACCCGAGCCCGATGCAGAAAGGTCTGCAACAGTCGCTCCGTCTGACACACAAAAACTCTGAGAAGCATTGCCCGATGGTGTTGAAGGATCTGTGATGGTTACCGTAACATCCAGTCGCGATGCGGACTCACATCCTGAAACTGTTTGTGAAGCATAGTAATGTGTTCCATTGACCAGGGCATCCGTACTCACGTATGCTGTGCCTCCTGTAGGTGCGTCATGCCATGTCAGCGTACCCGAACCCGATGCAGAAAGGTCTGCAACAGTCGCTCCGTCTGACACACAAAAACTCTGAGAAGCATTGCCCGATGGTGCAGGCGGCGGTGAAGGGGCACTTGCAACAGTAAAACTGACAGCATTGGAAATACATAAAGTCACATTGTCCCTAACCATTACAGAATAACTTCCCGGAAGTAAATTATCAAAATTTTGAGATGCCTGATAAGTGATACCATCGATACTATACTCCAAAGTTCCTCCTGAAGGAGAAGTAATTTGAATGGATCCGGTAGTGTTTATACAATCAGGATTGATAACGTTTCCTGTAGGATCAGCGGGAGGTGTACATGGAGCTGTTGTAATAAAGCTTCCTGCTTCCAGATAAACTACTGCGTCATAGGCTGCATCGCCTACATCTGTTACAATAAGCTTAATGTGATACGTTTGACCTGGTGTCAGACCCGTTTGCTCTGCCGTTAATACTTTTGTATTTCCGTTTAATTGAGTTCCGTCAATGGTACCATAATATTCTGAGGTAGTTGAATTTTGAACCCAATTCGGATTTGCACTCTGACAATTTGTTGCATTAGGTGCCCCCCCTGACGATCCAACAGTTCCATTATTCACAGCATTGATTGACACCTGGGAACCATTTGCAAGCCTGGCTATGTTACGGGCATCATTGCTGAATCCCTGACCTCCGGAAATCCCGGGTCCACTTATCAGGAATCCGAATTTATCATTGTAAGACGAACATTGATAGTTAATCAGGCCTGAGGCATCGGTGAATTCCTCTGAACCAAAAACATATCGGAACTGAACAATGGTGGAAGCCGGGACAAAATCAAATTCCAGGATGGCTGCATTGTAATAGTTGTTTAACGCCCCTGCGAGTACATTGACGTCATTGATGATCGTAGGACACGTACCTGTTTCTCGAACTTCACCGGCTGTACAGCTTGTGTATCCCGTACTTATTTGAGCCTGAGCCTGAGGATTCTGACCAAGCGTCAACGGTATGAAAGCAGTGTTACCCGTAGACATTACCACTCCGGACGTAAATCCAAGTTGACTCTGCGTGGTAGTACTTGTGGAAAAATATCCCAACTGATATCTGCCCGAATTGTTCATAACACCTTGGAAAGTAACGTTGGAAACTGTCGTTCCGCTCGAAACAGGAACCAAAATTCCGTCCACAAGTTGTGTCGGAGTATAGCTCGCATTATTGATGGTCATTTGAGCTTTTCCAAAAAAACTCAGAAGAAAAAACAAATAACAAATACGCTTCATGTGAATCATTATCAAAAGGAAACACCAAAGGTACCTCAACTAATCCTAAATAGGAATCATTTATGAATCATTGCCATTCA
>JBEGVI010000183.1:0-24131 GCA_041178485.1 Bacteroidota bacterium
CATGAATCTTTGGACGGCTTTGTGAAAATTGCATACGTTCCGGCCTTGAGTGTGTCTTTTCCAAAGATCACGGGGTCATTGGAGGTAAACTTTGCATTTTCGTTGGCACCTGTTCGCCAGACCTCCTCAAAAGGGACTACTTCACCAAAAACTGTTCGATTGTTTTTAGAGGGCCTGTAATATTCAATTTTAAGGTCTGTAAGTCCTACTTTTTGTTCTACTTTTCCTTGCGGACTGGCCATGGGGCGCTGCATCTGAGCAAACGTAAATAAAGCAGGGAAGGTGATGATGACGAATGAATAGAATATTTTCATAGTTGAATTTTGAATTAAAGTTACACAATTAACAGCGTTAAAAACTGAATGTTCACTGAATGACTTCTTGTATGTTGTTCCAGAATTCCTCTGATGAAGGAACACACCCCTGCTCGAGAAATCTGTGTATTTCAAGTTCTCGGGTGCTATTATATGTTTTTTGTGTTTGAAAAAAGGCAAGTTGACCGGCATGTTCCTTGAGCGCCGTATGGATGCCCTCAGGTGTGGAGAGATCCATATTCCCCCCTTGCTTTGCTTGTATGGATACCAGATCGATTCGCTCCTTCCCCAGATGAAAAAGCATACATGAATCGGAGCTGCGGAATTCCAGGAATGAGAGTTTTTCGTACACGCGCTGTAGGATGGAGTCACTAAACAAACCAACTAAATCACGCGCCTTGGAAGGCTCTTCATGGTTCATTTTTTCCCACTCTTCAGCGTGAACTCCATTAACGATCAGAAAGTGCTTGAGTTCTTCTGAAAAATGAACAAGTTCCTCTTCTGTCAGCATTCTGTATTTCATGGTGCGAATATAGTCGGTACGCGGCTAAATTCGTACATTTGACAGATGTCGCAGAAAAAAGGTATCGCCATTCTTGGTTCAACCGGATCCATTGGAACACAAGCATTGGAAGTAATCGAAAGTTATCCCGATTACTTTGATCTTCAGGTAATCACTGCGGGTAAAAATGCAGATCTGTTAATCGAACAGGCGTTCAAATACAGGCCCAATACAGTTGTCATCACAGACAAAACGCAACACCAAAAGGTAAAAGATGCGCTACAAAAAGAAGACATACACGTGTACTGTGGTGAAGAATCGCTTTGTCAGGTAGTGGAATCCAACGAGGTACACACGGTGCTCACAGCCCTTGTTGGGTATGCAGGATTAAAGCCCACTATCCGGGCTATTGAGGCGAGGAAAACAATTGCTTTGGCAAACAAAGAAACGCTCGTGGTGGCAGGCGAACTTGTTACGCGTCTTGCGAGAGAAAACGGGGTAAATATTTATCCCGTAGATTCAGAGCATTCGGCTATTTTTCAATGTCTGGTGGGAGAGTTCCACAATAAGATTGAAAAAATTTATCTTACCGCATCGGGAGGTCCGTTTCGTGGATGGCAAATGGAGCAATTGAAATCTGTTAAAAAAGAACAAGCACTTAAACATCCCAATTGGAGCATGGGCGCGAAGATTACGATTGATTCTGCTTCGTTGATGAATAAAGGATTAGAGGTAATTGAGGCGAAATGGCTGTTTAACCTCAAACCTGAACAGATCGATGTCATCGTGCATCCTCAGTCAATCGTGCATTCATTGATCCAGTTTGAAGACGGAAGCATGAAAGCACAGATGGGATTGCCGGACATGAAGCTGCCAATCCAGTTTGCACTTACGTATCCGAACCGATATAAAACAGATTTTCCGCGGTTTAATTTCATGGATTATCCTCAACTCACTTTTGAAAAACCAGACCGAGCCGTATTCAAAAATCTCGATTTAGCGTATAAGGCCATGGAGATGGAGGGTACAGCAGCGTGTATTCTAAACGCTGCAAATGAGGTTACTGTGGACGCCTTTCTGAACGACAGAATATCCTTTCTAGAGATCGGAAACATCAATGAAAAAACGCTACATGGAGTGGCATCTGTCCTCAAACCCAAATATGAGGACTTCGTTCAGGCGGATGCAGCTGCGCGCGCGTTTGCTGCAGATTTAATCACAAAGTAATTAAGCTTTTTGAAGCTCGATGACTGTTATTTCAGGCAGTATTCCCACTCTTCCCGGAAATCCCAGGAATCCAAATCCACGGTTCACGTATAGATGCCGCTCGTTTTTAGAATATAATCCGGCCCACTGCGGATAGAGGTATTTGGAAGGGCTCCATCTGAACCCGGGTATTTCCACCCCAAATTGCATTCCGTGGGTATGCCCTGACAGGGTGAGGTGAATGTGTTTTTTCTCATTCAGAGTTATTGCCTCCCAATGTGACGGATCATGCGACAGAAGAATGGTAAAATCATCTCTGTGTACTCCATCAATTGCTTTAGGGAGATCGCCGTGCTTCACAAATCCACGTTTTCCCCAATTTTCAACTCCGGCAAGCACAATGGATTCGCCGTCTTTCTCCAGGCGAACATGTTCATTCAACAATAGCTTGAATCCGAGCTCACCCTGAAGCTGTTTAAGTTTATTCAGGTTTGCTTCTTTTGCCTCTTGTGTAGGCCAGGGAATGTAATCTCCATAATCGTGATTTCCGAGAATGGAATACTTTCCCATGGGTGCATCCAGTACTTTGAAATGATCGA
The DNA here is from genome assembly GCA_041178485.1 of Bacteroidota bacterium. GTDB lineage: Bacteria > Bacteroidota > Bacteroidia > Flavobacteriales_D > Crocinitomicaceae > M0103. The sequence goes on from JBEGVI010000183.1 coordinate 2,622, forward strand.
ACCACTCTTCCAGCTCATCTGCTTTAGTGTTGACGAAATCGCCTGTAAAGACTAAAAGGTCGCTGTTTTGTTTATTGGCAAGCCTGATCCCTCGCATGACGGCATCCGGATCGTCAAAACTGCCGCAGTGGATATCAGAAAGTTGAGTGATGGTAAACCCGTTAAATGCATTTGGTAAATCCTTGAATTTCAATCGAACCCGATGTATCCTATAGTCGTATTTACCTTTCAGTGCGCCATAAAGCATTCCAAAAAACGGAATGGTTGCCAGTCCAAAAGCCAATTGACTGACCACTTTCCTGCGCTCCGGGAGATAGGTCTCGGAGGTTTTAAAACCCATTATTTTCTGAGAAAGGGTAACGAGTGCGCTTATCCCGCGATAGATGTCTTCGACAGCCAGAATGCCAACGACAAGAAGTTTAGGCACGAGTGAAATCATCAGGGCACCAAGCACCCATCCCACTTGCCTGCCCGGGCCGTTGCTGAACTTTCCACTAAAACTGTAATAAAGTATAATTGTTAGTATGAGCAGGTCCACGCCCCAATAAGCCCAATGAATGATCTGTGCCGTTGTAATGCTCCAGCGCGATGTCAGTGTCCGTAATCCGTGGAAGGCATACAGGTCGAGCAGCAACCAAACACCCAGTGTAACAAAAATCCTAGTCATACCTTCTCAACAAAGATAAAATAAGGAATGTTTTAATGATTTTTTTAGGATTACAGATCGGCAATCAGGCCTTCTTTTCTGTTGTCGTAATAATTGGTCAACAAGTGTTTCAGAAGGTATTCCCTATATTTTTCACGGGTAACTTTCGGCGCGTAAATATATCCTCTGCCCACGGCGCGGTGCTTTATAAACTTTTTACGCTCAAGAATGCGTACGATTGTAGAGGTGGTATTATAGGCGGGTTTCGGATCCTTGTATAATTCCTGAATCTCTTTAACAGAGGCTTTTTGTAATTGCCATAAGCGAAGCATGACTTGTTCCTCTGCGGGTGTCAGACGTTCCATATACGTAGTAGTTTTGCACTGAGAAGTTACGTCAATCAGGAACGTTTTCCAAAAAAATCTTTTTAAATGTTCAATTTTTTTCGAAGAACCGGAGAAACACCCTCTTTGTGAAGGTAGATATTGATCGTTTTATAATTGAAATAATGCTCCGATACGTACAAGAAACCTTTTGGATAGTTTCCGGTGCCCCACGAATTTTTTACAAGAAGATAGCGCGTCCCGTTTTGGTCTTTATAGATACCCACAATGTGCATTCCATGGTCATCTGTGGTCATTTTATTATCATATGCTTCTTGTCGCATTTCAGGAGTGACCTTAATTTCTTTTTGTGGGGTAAGGAATGCGTTTGATCGTTTGTCGGCTCCTGCATCTGAAAAATTGCGGTTATCTCTCCCGTTTACTTCAATCGTGGACGGGTCTTCAGGAAGAATAGCAAGCCCGTTGCTAAAGCTGAACCCTTTTTCGGAGACGTCTGCACCCCAGGCCAGTGTATACCCATTTTTCAAGGCGTATTCACAAGCATCAAAAAGATCTGGCAATGCGACATTGTAGCTTTCTCCCCACGCCCAGTTGTCGGGTATTTCGAGCATGCATTTCTGGTACAACCCATGATTGGTAAATGAAGTAAGTGAAACATACTCGTCCATATTCAACCCGATCGCCTTTGCATAGGATTGAGGAGTGTATTTTTTTCCGTTCCACTCAAATTCTTTTATATCGCTGCCTAAATAGGCATCCAGAATTCCGTTTACAGCATTCATCCAGGCAGTAGAAACTCCTTCACCATTTGATGTCAGACTGGACAACACCCCCTGAACAGCTCCGTTAAGAACAGAAAAAAGTTCACTGTGGTCATGTGACTCCGAACCGTAGTTAAGGCCTTTGTATGCGCCTTCAGGCACAATTCCATAATTTTTTATCACGTACGGAATATCGTGGAATGCACCTCCTTCAGAGAAATTGATTTTTCCATCCATTCGGATGTACTTCCGAGCTTTGCTTTCATAGGCTTTACGCACTACAAACATCTCGGAAAGAATGTCCGGATTTTTATTTCCTTTTCTGATCAATTCTGATTCAAAGAAAGAAAGTGCTGAAAAGCTCCAACATGTTCCTGTATATCCTTGGCTTTGAACAGGAGTAGCGTCGAGATGAGCCACTTTTGTAAATTGATAGTTACTTCCTTCTGCATTTTTAATTGCTCCGGAATTACCAAAGGCCTGAGCTAAGGAATATGTTGCTGAACCCACTATACATAAGGCAAACAGAATTCTTTTCATAAATAAGTGTTGTTAATTTTAGTTTTTACGGTAAATCCAACCATTGATGCCGTGGGAAGACAACTTGCTCCGCAGTTCATTGAATGAGGCATCTGATTCACCTGAGCCGGCACTGACACGTGCGAGACCATTGGACCGGTCAAAAATATAGGCGTCCAGGCCATATGATTTAATTCTGCGAATCATGGCGTTTGCATTTTCTTCACTGGCAAAGCATCCAACGATGAACTCACTTTGCATAACCTCGCTTTTAGGGCTGTTATTCAACGAATGGGTTTCTGGTTTAACAGGAAACCTAACCCCGGGAAGGAATTCATAGGTATCACCCGTTTCAGAAACTTCTTCCTTTGCGTCTGTCTCAATTTTTACGGGATTTTCTTTAGAATATTTTGCAGGACCGGTCTCGCTGAATGGATTAAAATCTCTCCAAGAGAACATGCCTGATTCCAGTACATTCGTTTTTGCCGGTATCCAAAAAGAGTAAAAAGCTATCGGTAACAGGCACGCAGCGGCGACATATTTCCACGCCGAAGAGCGGGATTTGCCGCCGGTATTAATTTGTATAACAGGTGCTTCCGCCTTTTGAGGAACGAAATGTACTTTTCCTAAGCCATATGATTCGAGAAGCAAATTGAAAAACCTGTCTTGTTCAAAACATAGATTTTTCTCCTGATCAAAAAACAAATGACCCACTTTATCTATTGAAACTCTTGCGCCTCGGTTAAGCGTCAGGTTCCAGTGTTGAACCATATTTTTAACTGCTTGCGTTGCTTCGTCAAACGAAATGTTTTTTACAGCGCTAAGCTCCGAGATCAGTAAACCGTCATTATTTATCAATTGCCGGTTAAACAACAGGCCTTTTTTTGGTGGAAGCATGATCCCTTTTGTGTGATCAATAACGGCCGAGGTTCGTTTGGCGACAAACCCCCCAAAATCAGGCACGATGACACAATTATGTCTGAGTAAAAGTTGACTTATGATGTGTTCCGGTTGAACCATAAGGCGAAAGTAAGAAAAATCATTTTGTGATGCAACAGGTAATACCTTCGGAGGGATTCAATCCAGGAGATCCAGAACAAGTTCAACATCCTCGGGTGCATCGATATTCGGAGTCTCAATGCTCGTTTCGACCACTTTTACGGCATAGCCATGAAACAACCACCTGAGTTGTTCAAGGGACTCTGTTTGTTCGAGTTCTGTTTGTTCCAGTCTGGTGATTTCTAGTAGAGTATTTCGCCTGAAGGCGTACAATCCGATGTGCCTTAAATACCCCGATTGCTTTAACCGCTCATTTTGAGAAAAAGGGATACAGCTTCGGCTGAAATAGAGTGCCTGATTGTGTTTGTTCAGGACAACCTTAATTCTGTTGGGATTGGTTAATTCAGACGGCTGAATTTTGGCAGTTGCGAGCGTAGCAATGTGCACTGAGGGGTCTTCAAATGCAGACAACAATTGTTCAAGCTGTTCAAATCTAACCAAAGGTTCATCCCCCTGTACATTAATTACAATGTCAAAATCAGTAAACTCTTTTGCAACTTCCGCGCATCTGTCAGTTCCTGTCTGGTGATGAGGTGAAGTCATCAGTGCTTTGCCACCGAAACGAATCACTTCATTGTAGATCCGGACGTCATCGGTTGCCACAACCACCTCGTCAATCATGGCAGAACGTTTTGAGCCCTCATATACCCTCTGAATCATGGTTTTTCCCTTTAAGTCGATCAGGGGTTTTCCCGGAAAACGACTCGACCCATACCGGGAAGGGATAACCGCGAGGATTCTCATCAAAACTTCATTTGTATTTGCATCAGGAAGGATCGGGGCGGTTGAATGTCCCCTGGTCGGGAAGTGTATTCGGCATTGAAAACGTTGTTGACAATGAAGCTCACTCTATAATTTTCTGACGCCGGAAGGGCAATACGTGCATCAAAGACCAGCGCGCCTTTGTTATATGTCTCGCGGTATTGCTTTAGTCCTGGCAAAATGAAAATTTCGCTTGTGCTTGGATCTAGATCTTCCTGGAATACTCGGTCAATGTTAACCATGTTACTGTTATATCGTGTTGAAAATCCGACACTGAATTTTTTATACGTCAGCTCCACATCGGCTTTAGCCAAATGCTTGAAACGGTATTTCAACATGTTGCTCGTAGAATCAGACATGTAGGAAAGATAGGTGGGATTCGTATTCAAGGTTATAGGATTCATGTAGGTATACCCGATAAGCGAAACGATTTGAACACCGCCAATGCTTCCGGTGCTGTTAAACGAAAACTCAATTCCTGAGATTCGAGCGCGTTCCGCATTTTGCGCTTGAAACCCAATGTAGTTTTTAATGTTTTGCGAGGTCAGAACCACAGAGTCAGGCTTATACAGGCCAAACGCAAACTCCATCATATTGCTGTATTCATTGATGAATCCTGCGATGTCGATCATCCCTTTCCATTCACCGATCTTCACGCCTTGTTTTACGCCAATTTCTGCGGCCCAACCGACTTCCGGACGAAGTGCAGGATTTGGAAAAATGTTAAGCGCTCCGACACTTGTTTGAGTGTACCGTTCTGCCACCGAAGGATAACGTATTCCTTGCCCGAAGGATGCCCGAAGATGTGTATACTTCATCAGCTCGTAATGCGCCCCAATTCGAAGAATAGGGTACACAGGCAATTTGGCCAGGGTGTTGGTATCATTTCCGAAATAGAAGTCAGAATCACCGTATTTTCCGTCCATGACGAAATGTTCAATTCTCGCCCCTCCGGTGATGTCGAGTTTATTTACCTTTTTCTCAAATTGCGTGTAGATCGAGGCATTGTTAGACTGGTGGTCTCCGAATAAACTGGAAGAAACAGAGTTGTAAATATTTGAAATCCCGGAAGTGAGTGTTGTCCCGCCTGAGAATTTTCGTTGAAACTGGTATTCAGTAAAATAGATTGTGGCCCCGTTGCTCTGGCTCGTATTGGTAAGATTTTCATTGTTCGCGAAATAGATTCGTGTCTTCAGAGCGTGTTTATTGTTGTGTTTGTCAGTAAACTTCACATAAGGATCAATGAAAAGTCGTTGTCCGAAATTGTACGTCAGGGTAGATTCTGCATTGCTGGTATCCGCGCCCCCGCTGGGTGTATATCCAAGCGTATCACTTTGCCAGATCAGGAAGTTACCGGTCTTTTGCATTTGATAGTTGTATCCGATTCCTGCTTTAAGTCGGCTTGCATTGTTAAATCTGAAATATACAGTTCCGCTTATTCTTCCCCGTGCTTCAGTCTCTCCTTGACGGTATCCATCATTTCGGAAAAGAGTTGTAGACATAGTATATCCTGCCTGTTTAAACATTTGGCCACGATATACTTCCACTTGTTGGTTCATTGGGTTTGCACCCCACCAGCGCAAACTCTCCCTTTTCGGATCACCATAAATACCTGTCTGTATCTTCACTTTTGTCTCCGGCATAAGTCCCGGCTCTCTCTCGGAAAGTGCGATCACTCCATTCAATGCACCGCTTCCGTAAAGTACGGATGAAGCACCTTTCATAATCTCAATTTGAGATGCCTGCTCCATTGGTATTGCGTTCCATTGTGTGTCGCCCGCATAGCCTGAAAGCAGTGGCATACCATTCCATAACAATAACACGCGGCTTCCCGTTCCATAGGCAAAACCCGACCCTCCACGTATACTGACCTGGCCGTCCATCGTGTATACGCCCGGACTTTGATCTACGGCTTGTTCGAGATCGGTTATTCCTTTGTTATCTATAAGTGCCGGCCTAATGATCTCCATCGAAACGGGGACATCTTCAACGCGCTGCTGTCTTCGGCCTGCCGAAACGACCACTGCTGAAATCGTCTTAACCGGAACATCCAGGATAATTGATACTTCACCGGCCGCTTTTATGACGGTAGTGTCGTTCAGAAACCCGCTCATTGAGGTGACCAATGTGATTGGAAAGGCGGTGGTTTTGATGGAGAAAACCCCGTCAATATCGGTTACTGCCTTTTCTCCATTGGATGCAATTACTTTTGCACCAACAACAGGCTCTTTTGAGTCGCTTTCTGTTACCTTACCGGTGAGTTGAGCCAGTGAAAAAAGAGGTAAAAAAAGAAAAAGAAGTAGAGTGTTTTTCATAAGCGTTCTGGTGTTCGTAGTTTTTGGGTTGTGGCTAAAATACCAATTTTAAGGAAATTTAACTGTTTTTTGAATCAGTTTTATATCTCTGCCTGTAATTGCACCATGAAGGTCCTTGGCGGTTGAATGTCTGCCGGCCTGCTTGTGTATTCAGCATTGAACAGGTTATTTATGATGACCGCAAACTTCCATTTCTCACGAAACTTATGGGCCATACGGACGTCAAAAACAGCAACTCCCGTATTGAAACGCTCGCGGTAATCCGCAAGTCCCGGCAACACAAACAAAGTATTGAGTGTGGGGTCAAGATCAGAGAGGAAGACTTTATCAATGTTGGACATAAAGCTATTGTAGCGCGAGGAAATTCCCCAACTGAACGTTTTATAATTGACCTCAATATCTGCCTTAGCCATGTGCTTGAAACGGTATTTGAGCATGTTTGAATTTGAATCAGAAAATTGACCTACATAAGAGGGGCTTAAATTAAGGCTCGTAGGGTTCATATACGTATATCCGAGGAGAGACACGATTTCGACATCCTGTATTTTTCCGGAGCTGTTGAAAGAAAATTCAAGCCCTGTGATACGAGCGCTTTCTGCGTTCTGCGCCTGAAATCCAATCCAGGAAGCCAGGTTTTCCGCGGTAATAACGACCGTGTCAGGATTGTATAACCCGAAGGTGTATTCAATCATATTGCTATATTGATTAACAAATGCTGCAACATCCAGCATTCCTTTCCATTCACTGATTCGAAACACTTGTTTTACACCAACTTCCGCCGCCCAACCAATTTCAGGTCTGAGAGAAGGATTTGGGAAGATTACCACGCCGCCATTTGAAGTAGCGGCATAGCGTTCGGCAACAGATGGAAAACGGATTCCCTGTCCATAAGATGCGCGAAGGTGGGTTGACTTGTTAATTGCATAATGCAATCCGGCGCGGAGGATGGGATAGACTGGCAACTTGGTCATGTTTGTTGTGTCGTTCCCAAAATAAAAGTCTGAATCCCCACGTTTCCCATCAAGTTCAAAATATTCCGCCCGCGTGCCAACTGAAAAGTCCATTTTCTGCCATTTTTTTTCATATTGCACGTAGGCAGCAGGATTGTGCGAGGTGTGGTTGCCGAATACCGGACTTAACACTTGATTGGTCGCAAATGTTGTTCCTGCCGTAAGAACTGATTTTCCCGGCCACTGACGCTGAAACTGGTAGTTTCCGAAGTACATGGAAGCTTTGGAGGACGCAAATATATTTGTTAGATCCCCCGTGGTAACGAGATAATAGCGCGTCTTTAACTCATGTTTATTGCCCGCAGCATCGGTAAATTTTAAGTAAGGATCTACATTTACACGGATGGATTTCTGATAAGAAAGTGTCGAGCCATTTCCCTGTGCAATATACCCAAGCGAATCATTTTCCCATAAAATAAAGTTGCCGGTATATTGATATTGCCCACTGTAAAAGATTCCGGCTTTTAAATTTCTGTTTTCCAAAGGTTTGTAATAGAGAGATCCACTCATACGGGCACGGTGTTCCAGCGCTCCTTTACGGTAGCCTTCGTTTAGAAATCCATTACAGGAAAGGGAATATCCAACCTTGGAAAAACTCTTACCATAATATGTATCAAACGAATAGAATGTTGGATTCCGGTCCCACCACTTGAGTGAACTTCTTTTCGGATCGCCATATACTCCGGACAAGACTTTTGCTTTGAATTCTCCTTTTGTACTTGGGTCCTTCTCTAAAATAGAAATAATCCCATTCAAAGCACCGCTTCCATACAGAACGGAAGACGCGCCTTTAATCACTTCTATTTGGGATGCATTTTCGAGAGCGACACTATTCCATTTGACATCACCCACGTCAGGAGAGAGCATCGGGATGCCGTTCCAAAGCAATAAAACGCGGCTTCCCGCTCCGTAAGCGTACCCACCCCCACCGCGGATACTTACCTGACCGTCCATGGCAAATACTCCCGGGCTTTGATTTACAGCCTGATCCAAACTGGTGATACCTTTGTTGTTTATCAAGGCAGGTTTAAGAACTTCCATGGAAATGGTTATATCTTCCAGCTTTTGTGTTCTTCGACCGGCAGAAACAACTACCGCTTCCATCATGCGTATGGGGACCTCAAGTCGAATTTCAACTGCCGTTTCATCGTCTTTAACAATGGTTGTGTCATTCAGATACCCTTCTGCTTTGGTGATCAGAGTCACAGGAAATTTCTGAACCTGAAGAATGAAGTAGCCCTCTTTATCTGTAAAGCATGAATTGCCTTCGCTGGAAATTATCTGAGCCTCAACGGGCTTGTTGACCTCTAATTCCAAAACCCGTCCCTTGACTTGTGAAAAAGACACAAAGCCACAAAAAAGCCCTAAAAGCAGTAGAAGATTTTTTGAAAGCATTAAAACAAATTTAATTTTTTAGTCGAATTAATTTCAATTGTAATTAAAGAAATTCTTCTTAACTTAAGGTTTACCTAAAACCTACCTCATGTATTCGGAACTTCACTACAAAGTCGGGCTGTCTTTTTTATTTGGCATAGGCCCTAAAAAGGCCACGCAACTCGTCTCAAAACTGGGAAGTCCCGAAGCGGTATTCATGGAAAAAATCCGTGTACTTCGCGCGGCTACAGGCATACGCAATTCTGTACTTGCAAATCTAAAAAGGCAGGAGGCATTGGATAAAGCTTCTGAACAACTCGAATTTGTTTCTAAAAACAATATAAATGTTCATTTCTTTTTAGATGCCAACTATCCGAGGCGGCTAAAACAGTGTGAAGACGCCCCCATTGTTTTATACAGCATGGGAAATTTTGAGATAAATCCAAAGCGTACTCTTGCGATTGTTGGCACCAGAAACATCTCTGACTATGGACGGATGCTTTGTGGTGAATTGGTCGAAAGTCTTGGTGGTCAGGGCGTCCAGGTGATTAGCGGACTGGCATACGGCATTGATATTTTTGCACATCGCGCCTGCGTAAATTCGTCAATACAAACAATTGGAGTTATGGGTCACGGTCTCGACCGGATCTATCCCCACACGCATAGAAAAACGGCTGTGCAAATGCTTGAGAATGGCGGGTTGATAACTGAATTCGTTTCGGGCACCAATCCTGACAGAGAAAATTTCCCGATGCGAAATCGGATTGTTGCTGGAATGGCAGATGCGGTAGTTGTCGTTGAAAGCCGAAAAAAAGGCGGCTCACTGATCACTGCGGAGTTGGCCAATGATTACAGTAAAGACGTCTTTGCCTATCCCGGTAGTATCGGCTTGAAGAACTCAGAGGGCTGCCATTACCTGATAGCTGAAGACAAAGCACATTTAATTACAAGTGGCCGCGACTTGCTTCAAAAAATGGGATGGGAACAAAAAACCAAGACGCAGACTATGATTCCTGTGGAGTTAACGCCGTTGGAAATTCAAATTTGTACTTATCTTGAATCAAACGGAATGAGACATCCAGACGAAATTTCTATGAGCACCGGCATCCCTATTTCCGAGCTTCAGGGATTGCTGTTGCATCTGGAACTGAAGGGAATTGTTAGAAACGTACCTGGAAGAGGATTTCAGAAGATGGGATAGAAAAAAAGGTCCTACAGGACCTTTTAACATTATCTTCGAATACCGGCGTTGTAGAGTTTTCGGTTGTCAATAACCTCGGCTTTCTTTTTCAGAGCGCTGATTGCCTGACCCTGTAGTCCTCCTTTTAATGCCGAGAGCAATTGGTCTCGTTCAACATTATAATTTGCCGCAGTTGGAGCTTTTGTTGTTTTGTCTATACGAATTACATATACCCCCATTTTTCCTTTTAATGGAAGTGTTCTTTGGCCATCTTTTAATCCGGAGAACAACGACCCGACAACTTCCGGCTCGTAACCCGCGCCTGTGATTTGAGGATTCCCGAAGGTTACCTCAGCTTTCATTACTTCGGAATTTGATCTTTTGGCCATGGCGGATAAGGATTTATCCTTCAACAATTGATTGGTGAATCGCTTCGCTTTTTTCTCTTCAATCAAATCTCGCTTCATTGTTGCCTCGATGTCTTCAAACAGAGGCGCACTTTTTTGCTTAATCGATGAAACGATAGCAATGATATAGCGGTCTTTGTCTTTGATTGGAGCCGAGGTGATGTTTCCGACTTCTGCTTCCTGTGCAAACGCAAGTTCGAGAATCTTGTTCTCAGCAGGTGCCGAGTTGAATCCATAAAGTTTTGGCGCATCGTCTTGCATGCTCACAGGGCGAACGAAATAACCTGCTTGCTGAGCGATCGTGTCAAACAATTCTAATTTTTTCTTTATACCGTTGGCACGCGAGATCTTTCCCTCCAGCTTGTACAACAGGTTGTATACCTCACTTTCTTTGCGGTCAATGGTTTCCTGACTCGCTTTGAAGACTTTAGCTACAGATGCTAGTACAGGTAATTTGGAATTATCTCGATCAAGCACTTCAATGATGTGAATACCGAATTGTGTTTTAACGGTGCCAATTGTACCAACCGGCTTGGTTGCACAGAATGCACCAAACTCAGGAACCATATCTGCCTCCAGGAAGTTGTCGTATTCACCTCCGTTTTGTTTGGATCCCGGATCGTCACTGAATTTCGTTACATATTCTGCAAAATTGTCTTTATTGATGAACTTTAAAAGGCTGTCCGCCATTTTTTGTTTTTGAGCAATCACCTTTGCATCTGTAGACTGATTCGTAGATATAAGAATATGTCGTGCTTTCAGTCTCGAAGGAGTAAAGCCGATTACTTTAGAAATCACAAAATTTCCTCGGTTGTCATAAGGACCAACGATCTGACCAATAGCTGCAGTTTTGAATACAGTATCCATTGTTTTTGGATACGATTGAAGTTTTTGTGCTTTTTCATTCCCTTCAGGAACTGCAGTTGCTATCTTTTGTGATGAGTAGAATTTGATCTCGGAGTTTTTCAATACAAAAAGTGAGTCTGACGTGGTTTTTGAAAATTCTGTTTTCAAACCGTTCATCAGTCGGTTGAATTTAACACTGTCTGATCGAGAAGGAGCAATCGTCACATCAAAGTAACGCACCTCTCTGGAGGACATTTTATTTTCATACTTTTTCTCGTTCTTATGCTCCTCATAATAGGCTTTAAGTTCCTCGTCAGACACTTTGATGTCATCATCCATCAAATCACTGTATCGGCGAACGACGTAGGAAATGCTTTTTACTTCTTTCTGTGCAAAATATTCTTCTTCAGCCTCTAGTTTGGTAACATAAAGTCCCTGACCGATCAACTCCATATATTTTTCCTGTTTTCGTCGGTCTGTGTAGTATTTTTTATTGTCTGCCCATTGCTTTTGAACATTGGGATCGGTCGATGATTCCATTTCGTTAATGCGTTTTTCAAGCATTTTAGCGTTGAACGTTCCCGTCAAAGAATCCGTGAATCCCTGAGCCAATTCAGGAAGCACAGAAAAACCATCTGTTCCGTAGAGATAAGCATCAAATTCTGATTCACTTACATCGATGCCAAGGGCCTCGAATTCTTTATCAAAAATGGTGGTTTCAACCATGTAATTCCAAGCCTTATCTACAGAGCCCTCCTGATCTTTTTGGGTATACTCGCGCTGCTGTTGTTGTGCCTGCATGGCGTCCTGCTCTTGAAAACGCGTACTGGCCTCATTGAATTTCATTGCATCAACGGTTTCATTGTACACCGTTCCGTAACCATATTCCTTCACTTGCTGACCGGTGAGTGATTTGAAGAGTTTTACAAACGGATTGCTTTGAGGATCACCCAACCCGAGTACAACGAATATTAATAATGCGCCTCCAACAAACAATAAAAGTAAAGCCGATTTTTCACGAATTTTTCCAATAAGTGCCATAGCATTTTTCTTTTTAAGGGTGCGAATATAAGGAGATGTTTCGACTTTGAAAAGCAATCTAAGTGAAACTTCTACAAAAGAAAAAGGCTGCCAGATGACAGCCTTCGTTCGATTAACCTCCCCCGGATTTTTCTGTGGATGAACCTGGCTTAGGTGGATTTTTATCGTCTCCCTTGTTTTCCGGCTCCGGAGTCGTTTTATTCTCGGGCTTTTCCTCTTTTGGTTTAATGTTCCCTCCCGCCTTACCTGCGGCTTTTCCTCCTGCCTTTCCCGGGGCTTTAAGATCTGAATCTTGATCGCCCCCGCCATTGGATGGGTTGCCATTGGATCCCGGGTTTGCAACGGGTGCGGGTGGATTGGAAGTGCCTGTGCCAGACCCGCTTCCCGGTCGGCCACCCCCCGTACCCATGCTATCACTGTTGGAGGAATTGCCTGTTCCGGTAGATGTATTTCCACTGCCTGAATTAGGATTCGACGTTCCATTTGTGCTATTGGTCGTTCCGCTGCCGGATGTGCCCCCACTTGTGCTATTCGTTGATGTGCCTGGTCTTCCGCCTCCTGTACCCATTGTGTTTCCGTTGGAAGTTCCTTCCTGATTTACATTTCCTGTTCCGTTTCCACCCTGGTTTCCTTGTCCATTCGACGTGGAATCAACAGGACATGGTCCGAGTTTATCGCCGTGTGCTTCGTGTGCAGGCCATGCTGAAAGAGGAATCTCGATCGTTTGAGGATTTCCAGTATTTCCGGGAGGATAGTGACAGATGGTGATCTTTTCTGATCGAGGTCCACCAATTCCTCCCGAACTGTTGATGTTGCCATTTCCTTGGGAGCCCCCATTGTTGTTAACTTCCGGACAAGGCCCAAGTTTATCGCCGTGTGCCTCGTGTGCAGGCCATGCTGAAAGAGGAATCTCAATGGTTTGCGGATTTCCGGTATTTCCTGGAGGATAATGGCAGATAGTGATTTTCTGCTCCTCTTGTTGAAAATTAACAACGATGACCTCTGTATCTGTTCCACATTCATTTGTTACCGTTACTGTAATGGTGTTTTGTCCCGGAACCAGAGGCACGTTCATTTGCAAGGATCCATTTGTGCTGTTGAAACCGCTCGTTTGAATACTTCTGTTGTTCACTGTTACAGTTGGAGAGTTAGAGGTATTGGTTATCTGGGCAGTCAACTGCACACTGCTTGATGCCGTGGACGAGCCATTTACAGGACTTTGTACTGTAATTACTGGCGGGACACAATTATTGAACTGCACCACCACCGTTTTAGTATCGTTTCCGCAGCCATTGGTCGCCTTTATCGCGAATGTATTTGTACCAGGCGCAAGAACAACCGGGCATGAAAATGAATTTCCACTAAGTGATATTCCATTCAGCGACTGCCCGTTTTGAGTAATTTGTAGTTGCTGCGCCATAGAAAGATTTGTAACCGCCCCGGTTAACACATAGGATGCTTGTGTCACCGTCAGGCCGCTGCTTGAAGGGTTGCTGATAGACAAGACCGGAGGTGTACAATTGTTGTAAATCAATGTTGTCGTTTCTGCATCCATGCCACATGCATTGGTTGCAGAGATTACAAATGTATTGTTGCCCGGAACCAGTGACACTTGCGCCTGAGCCTGACCTGTAATTGTATTGAATGTCACAGATCCGACAGCAATGTCATTTTGTTTGAGAACAATTTGATTTGCTGCCCCGGCATTGGTTATCAGCGCTTTGAATGTGTACACAGCAGATGTCACTGTGCCGCCAGGGGCCACAGGATTTGTTATAGTGATAACCGGAACAACGCAGTTCTGGTAATTTACTGTGATTGTTTCTGTATCTGATCCGCAGTTGTTTGAAGATGTTAATACAAACGTATTTAACCCCGGAAGTAGAGTTACCGATGCCTGAAGTGAACCTGTGGTTGGGTTAAACCCAAAATTAGTCACTGAACGGTTGTTGTGAACAAGTGTCATTCCTTGAGCAGTAGCATTTGTTACTGTAGCGGACAATGTAAAATTTGCCGTATTTACGGTTGTTCCTGAAGCTGCTGGATTGATAATTGCAATTACGGGAGGAATGCAATTTTGATAGTTTACTGTGAAGGATTCCAGATCACTGCCGCAATCGTTCGCGCCACTAATCTCAAATGTGTTGGTTCCCGGAGCAAGTGTTACTGTACCTGTAAGTGCCCCTGTGCTTGTATTGTAAGAAACCCCGCTCAGCAATTGACCGTTCATTTTCACCTTGACATTCTGAGCATTTGATACGTGTTGCAGTGTTGCAGAAAACGTGTAAGAAGCCAGTGTAACAGTTGGAGTTGTTCCGCTGGGAACCACCATTGTTATGTTAGGCGTGAGGCATTGCTGGTAATTCACCGTGAATGTTTCACTCACTGTTCCACATGCATTTGTTGCTGTGATGACAAATACGTTTTGGCCCGGCTGTAGTGGGGCTGTGCCACTCAGTTGACCGGTTGTCTGGTTGTAAGAAAAGTTACTCCAAGATCTGTTGTTGATACCAATCGTCAAGCCAGAGCTTGTCACATTTTGTGCGCTCAACACGAAGGAATAACTTGAAGAACTTACATTAACCTCATTCTCTGCAGGTGTAATTTGAGTCAATATCGGAAGTTGACAGTTAGTGTAACTTATGCTTGTACTCACAGATGCATTTCCACACGCGTTGGTCGCAGAAAGCTCAAAGGAGTTGCTGCCCTGATTGAGAATCACAGTGCTTTCAAAACGGTCTGTTTGAGGATTGAACGTGAAGTTGAGATTTGGCACTCCATTCACCTTAAAACTGAGCTCTTGTCTGTTCTCAACATTCGTTACGGATGCTACGATGGTATAATTTATCGCGCTCGTACTGAAGTTAGAGGAGGTTGGTTGTAAGATGTTAATTAGCGGGGGCAGACAGCCTGTAGAAGTTAGGTTTGAGGTGTTGGAATTGGAGGTATTCACATTGCTTGTAGTTGTTGCCTGGCCACCTCCCCGGAATCTGAATTTTATAAATCCGGAAGTGTAGTGATAGATGTCGTTGTATTTGCTTGTTCTGACAAAACCATCAAAGTCGTCGATACCGGTAAATGTGCTTTTATGCTCCAGCCCAATGGTTACGCGTGGCGCCACCTGATAGCCGATCCCGAAGCCAAGACTTGGCATAACGCCCACTCTGAATTGGTCTGCCGCACTTCCGTCGAGGGCCGTTTCATAGTCCTGATCGGTTAACGTGTTGATGTACGATTTGGACAATTGTGACAGGTCATAATCATACAGCGTACCTGTGGAATCGTATAGGTCTCCCATTGTTCGATGCCAGGAAAATCCGATACCACCGAAAATGTATGGATCCCACTTGGTGCGCTCTCTGAGGCGATTGGCATGCAAGACCAGTTCGAGAGATAATTCATGCACCTCAGCTTTGAAATTATTTACTGAAAAACCGAAGGTATCCTGGTACGGTTTCAAAACACCCGCGTAATCTGCACCCTGATAACCGGACAAGCCTGTAGAATCAAGCGCCTGACCATACCAATTCCCTCCCAGATAACGTCCTCTGAGATCAAAAGAGAACACCCGGCCATAATCATAATTGAATGATCTGCCAAGTGTTAAACCCCATCCGCCTTTTGTTTTGTATTTGACGTCAGTGGTGCTCCACGTTCCCCCAAAATTTACTCCGAAAGTCCACTTGGACTGCGTCTCATAAGCTACAAATTGAGCTTGTGTAGAGAAAATGAAAGAGAAACAAAAAATGATAAGTGTAAAAAAATGTTTCATGGCTACTTTTTTTTCGTCCTACTCGATTACTGTGCCAAAAGCACTTTTCTAAATGGGATTTCAAGGAATAAAGCTAATGAATTTCTGCTCCGCTTATGCAATATTCCACTAATTTTACCCAAAAGACAGGTGTTTCAAGCAATGTCAAAGAGCAGTGTTATTTTTTTGTTAACGAGTTTTTGCGTTTATTTTCTGAATGCGCAGGAGGTGTACAATTCCTGTAACAATGCACTGGATCTTTGTCCGTTGCAAACGTATTCTGTCACAAATAATGGAGCCAACAAAACCTTCTGTCCAAATTGTGAGGATGATTTTACGTTTTGTTTTACTGCCAACAATACAATTTGGTTCAAATTTACCACGAATACTGTTGGTGGTACAGCCAATGTGCTCTTTTCAAATTTAAACTTTGAAAATGCTCCTGGCCAGGGGAATAATCTACAGGCGACTGTTTTACTGGCTTCTGTACCTTGTCAGTCTGACTCCTATACGGCTGTTGGCAATTGTGAGTCTGCCGGCTTTACAAATTTCACGTTGTCGCTTACAGCACTTACTCCGAATACCACCTATTACTTAGTGGTCAGCGGATCAATGGGTGCTTCCACTGCTGCTGAATGCGCCTTTGATTTGACAGTTACCGGCGAGGCAGTTGACAGATCGGCAGCGGCAATACAACTCGACAACTCCATCACATCAGTATGTCAGGGCCAAACCTTTACGGCTATAGCATACCCACAAAATTGTCCGGAGGTGAGCAC
This sequence comes from Bacteroidota bacterium, assembly GCA_041178485.1. Lineage (GTDB taxonomy): Bacteria > Bacteroidota > Bacteroidia > Flavobacteriales_D > Crocinitomicaceae > M0103. Next base: position 19,416 of record JBEGVI010000183.1, read on the forward strand.
CATGAACTGGTACGTAAATGGAGTTTTGGTTGCACAGACAGCAGACCAGTTCCTGGAAATCAGCGAGCTGCAAGATGGAGATGTGATTACTGTTGAAACCACATGTTATTCCCAATGTTCGGAAATTGTAATGGCAAATTCAGGACCAATAACAGTGTTCGCATTTCCTCTGGAGGTCGGCCCCGATCTTTATCTTGATCCCGGAGAGACAGTACAATTGAATGCAACCACAACTGCCTCAACATTCAGTTGGACGCCCAGTTACAACATCAGTGACACACTGTCGCTCCAGCCTTTTGTATATCCGGAAGAAACAACGACATACACATTGAGTGCTACCCAAAATGGCTGTACTCAATTTGATTATGTTACCGTGTATATGAATGATCCTTTGATCATACCGACTACATTTTCGCCCAATGACGATGACATCAACGACACGTGGGAGATTGGCGGCGTGGAGGAGTTTCCGAATTGTTTCGTTCAGATCTTCGACCGTTGGGGACAGGAGTTGTTTCAGTCTACCGGATACAACGATAAAAAGGCCTGGGATGGCACATACAGGGAAAAGCCCGTCTCGGAAGGCGTTTATTTCTACGTGGTGAAACTGCGTGATCCGGAAAACAAAGAATTTAAAGGCAGCATTACATTGATCCGATGAAGTTGAGATGCCTTATATCCCTGTTATTAAGTGTCAGTTCAATTGCATACGGACAACAGATCGCACAATTTTCCCAATGGTCTTTTCATCAATTTGCCTTGAATCCGGCACATGCGGGAATCAAATCGTGTATTGATCTTCATACACTTTATCGTGCTCAGTGGCTTGGTTTTTCTGGTGCCCCCAGAAGTGGTATGCTTACACTTTGTGCTCCACTCAAGTCGAAACGCAAAGAATTTTTGAGTGCGAGACACGGGATTGGACTTCGTTTTGAAAATGACCGAATCGGCCAGTTGAGCACAAACCGGTTGAATGTGGCGTATGCAGGGCATTTTAATTTTTCCAGAGATAACCGTTTGTCTCTTGGAATTTATGGAGGAGTGATACAGATGGGATATGATCCATCGGGGTCTGTGACAATTGATCCGGACCCACAGATTTTGCGCGAAGCAAATTTCGTGGCTCCCGACGCTACATTTGGTGCCTGGTGGAACGGGAAAGATTATTATGCCGGAGTGGTCGTGCAAAATCTCCTTCGGTATAAGTGGAATGACCTTGGGACAGATTCTTATTTTCGTACGCACCTTCTCATCAACGGAGGCTACCGATTAAGGATCAACGAGGCAGTTTCTATTCTTCCGGCGGTACTCTTAAAGATTCCTCCAAAAGCACCATGGACTGTCGATATCAATGCAACGGTCGATATAAAGAACATGTTTGATGTGGGACTGGGTTATCGAAACGGGGATGCAGTGATGTTTTTTGCGGGGTATAAATTTAACCATCGATTTTCCATCATGTATTCATTCGATTTGACCACATCACCATTGAAAAAATACAGTAACAATTCACACGAAATTTCTCTGAGTTTCAATGCTTGTCGACCTGACAAAACGGCTTCCGCCAGTTGCCCACTTTTCGAATAGTGTCAATGAAGAATTACCGGACGTCGTGCTTTACCGATGTCAATAAAATACAATCCCGATTCTACGGTCTGAAGATCCAGATGTATTTTAGGGGATAAAGTGAAGGTGAGTACAGTCTTTCCAAAGGCATCGAGTACACGGCCCTCCCCTTTGAAATCTGATTCCGCAGAAAATTCAATAACAATGTTTCCGGACGCTGGATTGGGATAGACCTCGAACACATTGAATTCCTCCTCACTCAGTCCACCAAGAAATTCAACACAGTTCTGGTCGATGGTTGGGAACCATGTTACAGCTTCCATGAGTGCCGGACTAATGTCGTAGGAGTCGGCAGTCGAAATGGCATAAGGTTCAAAATCAAAACCGTTCACCATCGGACAATCCATGTTCATTGGTCCAACGCACGTCGATTTCGCTGGCAAGTTATCCTCAAGATGTGTTATTACAAAATGTTCGGTTGTCACGAGACTTGATTTTACGCCATAAACAGGTCCGCTCAGCAATAGAGATATACTGCTGTCTGCATGTGAAGAATACCCGGCAGAACGCCCCATGGCACTTAGGGCACCGAGTGTGGCTCCATTTCTGGAAAGTCTGACAAAGGTGCTGTTGAAGAAATTTTCATAATAAAACACTAAGGAACTGTCCTCGTCAAAACTTAACAACCGGCGTTTTACAGGCCCCCACGTAGCATCTCCCTCAAGGGCATCGGCCTGCCAAACCGTAGTGCCCGAAGTATCTGCTGCTAAAATCCCATTTGGGGACATTCCCAGGGTGCGAACATACAGCGTGTTCTGGTCTGTAATTACGTCTGTAAAACCACTGTTTGGCTGATTGAATTTTTTACTCCATTTAATGCTTCCGGCAGAATCCGTTTTTATCAGGAGTCCCTTCCATTCGGGATTGCCAAGTGCCGCCCCTTCACTGATCGATCCACAGATGACCAGGTCCCCATTCGCGAGTTGTGCGAATCCATTCAGGTCCATAATCTCGCCATTGCTGTCCGAAAAATCCCGATTCCAAAGTTTGGTTCCGCTGGAATCAATCATCATTAAAAAGCAGGGCGCCCCCTGACCGCTCCTTGAGCCCAAAACGAGAGCAGACGTATCTGTTAACGGCTCAATTTTCCTGACGTATGTCGGTGAATCCCCACCGTTTTCAATGGATCCTTTCCAGCGCTCATTGCCTTGTTTATCAAACATCAGCAAAGCACCTCCATGAAGATTGGTCATTGGATTCAGCATTGATCCTCCGACAAGTATGGAAGAATCCGGCCATTGTGCAATGCTCTCGAACGCAAATTCAGTATTGAACGCAGTAAAGGCTTTTTCCCAGCGGGAAGTTCCGCTCGAATCAGAGTACACCACAAATCCTCCGGCATAGGGGTTTGCCCCAAAATTCAGAAAACTTTCGCCGCATACCGCAAAGTGCTGGTCTTTCGTTCCTAAAAATCCTCTTGCATACAGAGATGCCCCTGCATCCCAATACCGTGAATTTGCCGGGTCTGAAAACTGGGAAAACCCATAAAATGAAAGGAAAAGAAAGGCGGTAAAAAGTCGCATCGCAGCAATTGAAGTTAGAAATCCGTGTAAAGATAACGCAACTGCTTTTGCTATCGTTGGTGGCAGATATACTGCCTTTGGTTTAGATATTCAAAAAAGCCTGTTTATAAAGTGTTATCGGGCATTGAAAAGCATTTGTTTTATTCAGGACATTTGCCAAAACAGATATTTTCCTATGAAAAAGCTTTTGATTGTTCTGTGTGGTGCATTGATTGCCCCGTCGTGTGTCCCTGCAAAGAAATACAAAGAATTGCTTGAAAAAGAGCAAAAGTGTAGTCAGGAATTAGAATCATATAAAAAGAGTTCGCTTGATTACATGGGAAAAGCCAATGAGTTGGAGACACGGTTGGGTGTATTGAATAAAGAAGTAGACGCATTAAAGTCGGATACCGGAAAGATTGGCCATGAGTACAGGATCTTGCAAATTCAATATGATAAGATGACTCAGCAAAACCTCTCGCTAGAGGAATCTTTTGAGCGCTTGAAAAGAGCCGGAGCGAAAGAAACGGCTACATTGCAGTCCGAATTAGAGGCAAAAAACCTGGAGTTACAGAGGAAGGAAAATGCGTTGCTGGGTTTGGAAGCTGAATTGAAAACGAAACAGGAATTACTTTCTGAGAGAGAACAACGCGTGAATGAACTTGAGGATGCGATCAAGCGTAAGGATGAGGCCACCCAACAACTCAAGGCGAAAGTAGCAGCGGCATTGAGGGGATTTGAAAGTCAGGGATTAAGCGTGGTTCAAAAAAACGGGAAGATCTATGTGAGTATGGAAGCCAAATTACTATTTGCTTCGGGGAGTACCGTAGTTGAGGCGAACGGCAAAAAAGCACTGGTAGAACTGGCGAAAGTGCTGGAAAATGAGAAACAACTTGAAATAGTGGTAGAAGGGCATACGGACACGGATAAACTGTCAAGTGCTTCGCATCCTACATCAAACTGGGAATTGTCCGTGTTACGGGCCACGTCGGTCGTGGATATTTTGCTGACAAATTCAAAGATGAATCCTGCTCAGTTAATGGCGGCAGGTCGTTCCGAGTTTCACCCGGTTGATCCTAAAGATAAAGCGAAGAACCGACGCATCGAAATCATCATTTCACCTGACTTGAATGAGTTGTTTGAAATTATTTCTAATTAATTTCGGCTCTTCTATTCGTTAAGAAATTACAAGGGTGTTTTATTTGGCGTGGTTTTAATCTCGATAGAGATAAACCCTGAACTTCTTAGAATTTTATCAAGAAATAAGATGGCATTTTTCTCAGCTTCGGACGCTATGTTCAACTCCTTTACTTGTTTTTTAATCATTTTTTCGGCGTGCTTCTGATACGAGTTTATTTCTTTTGAAGTAAATCCGCCTCTCATAAATCCAACTTCTTCATCCACAAATTGAAATTCATTTGCAGGAATGTTGAATGTAATTAATTCAACAGGAGGAATGGTCAACTTAATTTTTTTCTCTTTCGTGTTGACATCAGTAAACTGAATTTGACTTGCGTCGATGCCTGCGACTACGTGTGCTTTACACATCATCATAATTCTTCTAGAACCTATGGTATACCATTGATTG
>JBEGVI010000184.1:0-4523 GCA_041178485.1 Bacteroidota bacterium
TTTTTCAGGAAAAGCATTTTGCTGTCTACAATAAGATCGAAGAGATCTTTGAAAAACTGCGGGACAGAATTAATGAACCGTTCCCGGATAATTTTAGTTTTGAATACGACCAGGTTGTTTCTCTTGGAGAGGTGCTTTCCTCCCTCATTGTCAGTGCATTTCTGCTGGAGCAAGGACATAAAGTAGGCTGGGCGGATGCGCGTAAATTGATCAGAACCAATCACCGGTATCAGGAGGGCAATGTCGATTGGAAAAAAACCGAGGATCTGATCCGAAGCCGCTTTCTGCCGGATTTTGAAAAGGTGGACATTCAACTCACGCAAGGGTTCATTGGCCATACGGACGAAGGGTTTACCACTACATTAGGAAGGGAAGGCTCCGACTACACAGCCGGAATTTTTGCATATTGCACAGATGCAGACAACGTAACTATCTGGAAAGATGTTCCCGGGATGCTCAATGCAGATCCCAAATACTTTGAAAATACCGTTAAGCTGGAGCGCATATCGTTTAAAGAGGCAATCGAGCTTTCGTACTATGGCGCCTCTGTCATTCATCCTAAAACCATAAAGCCACTTCAAAATAAGGGTATACCCCTATATGTAAAGTCCTTTATTGATCCAAAGGCATCCGGAACCGTTATTCAGGCATCTTCAGAGAATGACCACCTGATCCCTTCCTTTATTGTGAAAAAAGACCAATTGTTGATTTCTTTTACAACGCGCGATTTTTCCTTTATAGTTGAAGAACATCTCAGCGATATTTTTGAAAGACTGGCTGCCGTTAAGGCGAAGATCAACCTGATGCAGAATTCTGCTCTGGACTTTTCCATTCTTCTGGATGGAAAAAAGACCAACATGGAGGAGATAAAAGATGTGTTTCAGGATACATATACCGTCAGATACAACGAAGGTCTGGAGCTGGTCACCATCCGGCATTACGATGCCCCTACTTTGGAGAAACTAACAGCAAATAAGGAAATTCTGCTTGAACAGAAGTCACGACAGACGGCGCGCATTGTGCTCAAGGAAAAAGGCCTTTAAATACCATCAAAAAGGTAAGGCAATCTGACCCAACAAAGTTTATTTTTGTGAAATGGACCATTCATCTGTTGACCAACGTTTATCTGCCATCAAACCCGGAAATGCGGTTTACGTCAAAGACGTTGTTCAGTCTGAGCTAAAAACCAAGCTGATGGAAATGGGCATTGTCAAAGGACAGCCACTCCTTGTAATGTTCAGAGCGCCTTTTGGAGATCCGATAGCAGTGAATGTGAATGGATATCTGTTGTCATTGCGCCTCGAAGAGGCGGCCCTTGTAAAAGTTGAAATTGCACCGGTAGAATGATGAAGATCGCACTTGCCGGCAACCCAAATACTGGAAAAAGTTCTGTATTCAATATGCTTACCGGACTCAGACAGCACATCGGCAATTTTCCGGGTGTGACCGTCGATAAGCGTTCCGGTACAGTTTCTTTTGAAGGCGATGAATATGAGATCACTGACCTTCCCGGTACCTATAGCATCTATCCCCGTTCTGAAGAAGAAAAAGTGGTGTACGACATCCTCACGAATAAGGTTCATCCTGATTATCCGGATCTCACCCTGGTAGTGGCGGACGAGTCAAATTTGGAACGCAACCTGTTTTTATTTACGCAGCTCTATGACTTAGGTCTTCCGTTGGTACTTGTGTTGAATATGACTGATGTTGCCTCCCGTAAAGGCCTCCGTTTCGATGTCGATGCTTTCAACAAAAAGTTTCCGGAGGTGCCTGTAGTTCAGACCAATGCCAAAGCAAGGTTGGGTAAGGAGCGGATATTGAATTCCTTAAAACTTGACCTCAACGCTCCAAAAAATCTGTTTTTACCGGAGGTATCTTTGTGTGCAATTGACGACAAGCAATGCCAGGAAGTAGAGGCTGAAAAACGCTACCAAAGGGTTAAGGAACTTTACACGGAATTGGTTTCAGAAAGTAAGATCGATTCAGAACGATTTACTGTTTCTCCAATTGACAGGATCTTGGTTCACCCGGTGTGGGGATACCTGATTTTTGCCTCCGTTTTACTTATCATTTTTCAATTCATATTTTCTTTTGCCAGTTACCCGATGGACTGGATCGATGGGAAGTTTGCCTCTTTTTCAGCTTTGCTTCAGGAAAACTTACCCTCCGGACTCTTTACAGATCTTTTGAGTCAGGGAATTGTTCCCGGAATTGGGGGCGTTTTGGTTTTTGTTCCGCAGATCGCCCTGCTATTCTTTTTTATTTCCATCCTCGAAGAAAGCGGCTATCTGGCCAGAGTTGTATTTATCATGGATCGGATAATGCGTCCGCTCGGACTGAATGGTAAAAGTGTTGTTCCTCTGCTTTCCAGCGTGGCATGTGCCATTCCCGGAATTCTCTCTACCCGAACGATTTCAGACCAGAAGGAACGGTTAATCACGATTCTCATCGCCCCTTTAATGAGTTGTTCTGCACGCATTCCTGTCTACACTCTGCTGATCACATTGGTGATTCCTGACCGAACAGTCGGAGGTGTATTCAACCTTCAGGGACTTGTCCTCTTCGCCTTGTACTCACTGGGAATGGTTACTGCCTTGCTTTTGGCTTTTGTATTAAAAAACGTCTTAAGACGCGGAGAGCGCGGCTTTTTGCTCCTCGAGTTGCCCCCATATAAAACGCCATCCTGGAAAAATGTTGGACTTACAGTCTGGGAAAAATTAAAGATTTTTACGCTGGATGCCGGAAAGATCATTTTGGCTATTTCTGTGATTCTATGGGCATTGGCATCCTATGGTCCTTCGGGGAGCATGGACGAAGCAGAGTTAAAGGTCCGAAAGGAAAGTAAAACACTTTCAGATTCCAAGGAAACAGAGCAGCGTGTGGCTTCTGCAAGGTTGGAGAATTCGTTTATCGGATGGATGGGGAAAGGAATAGAACCCGTTATTTCCCCGCTTGGTTACGACTGGAAATTGGGGATTTCTCTCATTACCTCTTTTGCAGCGCGGGAAGTGTTTGTTGGTTCCCTCGCCACGATCTATGCTGCGCAAAGCGACGATTCGAACCTGCGCTTGATTGAACGACTGAGAAGGGAAAAACGTTCGGATGGAACGCCGGTATACTCGCTGGCTTCCGGACTGTCTCTTATGGTATTTTACGTTTATGCGATGCAGTGTATGGCAACACTCGCCGTAGTGAAGCGGGAAACAAGAAGTTGGAAATGGCCCATTGTTCAGATAGGCATCATGGGAATACTTGCGTATGTTGGAGCATTTATCGTTTACCAGATCTTCAGATGATTCAGAAAGTCCTTGTAATACTGTGTGTGTTAGCTGCGCTCTTTTTCCTGTTCAAAAGGGCACTCAAAAAATACCGCACCCGTAAAGAGGGATGTGACGGATGCGCTTTTCATGAATCAGCTAAAGTGGAGAAGTAGGAACCTGTGGTTTAAACTTCCCCCTTCGTCCCCCTCTAGAGGGGGAAATATTCTGTTGCCAGCTATTGGACGGCTATCGATCCTCCATCAGCGTTTCTCACCGAAAAAAATCAAAAATATATTAATTGCCGGTCGAGTGTCCCTACAGAGTTGGGAAGTATCGAGACGGGCATTGCAATCCCAAAATCAATGTCCTCCAGCCTGATCTTCAAATGAAATTCCCTGCTTTTTGAGCTGGCCACCGACATACCAGGCAAAGAAGGCGAGGTAGGCAAAGCACACTATTCCCACAAGAAACGATGGTTGTATTCCGATAAAGTCTGACAATTTTCCCTGAATAGGAGGAATAATCGCTCCGCCGAGGATCATCATGACCAGAAAAGCGGACCCTTGCGATTGGTACTTTCCTAAACCGGCAAGTGAAAGAGAGAAAATGGCAGGCCACATGATGGAGCAAAATAAACCGCCACTCAGCAATGCGTACACGGCTGTGGTACCTGTTCCGAAAACACCAATGAGCATGGCGCCAATACCCAGGATCCCAAAAACACCGAGTGTCAAAGCCGGTTTATCCTGAGTTGCATAAAATGCCGCTATTTGAACAAAAACACAGACAATGTACCATTTTAGCGGTGCCACGTCATAGCCGGAAAGCGCTGAAAGCCCTAACACAACTCCGAAAGCGATCAATGGGATAATGAAACGAAGCACCTGTTTGGTGTTTTCTGCAAGGCTGAACGCACTGATTGCTCCGGTCCACCGTCCGATCATGAGGCTACCCCAGAACATCGCAATGTACGGAGCGATTCCGGAAGAAGGTATGCCGCCTTTTTTGAGAAATTCACCCAGGTTGCTTCCTATGGCCACTTCGACTCCGACATATACGAAAATGGCGAGCATTCCCAATGTCAGTTGTGGGTATTGCATTGCTCCCCAACCCTCTTTTTCTTTTTCTCCTCTAACGTGAGCAAACAGGAGTCCTCCAACCACCACAATTAGGGCAGCTGAAAGCCAAAGCATCCGTTGTTTTTCTAAGGGTTTTTGAATGGCATCGATTTCTTTTTGAATGGCGATTTCGGTGCTTTTTTGA
>JBEGVI010000185.1:0-6855 GCA_041178485.1 Bacteroidota bacterium
AAAGAGATCATCGATATGCTTCGCCAGCGATCGAGACCGTATTTGTTTTCAAATTCGCTATCTCCTGCAATCGTTGGTGCTTCCAACAAAGTGTTCGATATTCTGAGTTCGACTACAGAACTCAGGGATACGCTTGAATTCAATACAAAATATTTCAAAGAACGCATCATTGCTGCAGGGTTTGATATTAAACCGGGCGATTCTCCCATTGTTCCAATCATGCTGTACGATGCCGCTTTGTCTCAAAAGTTTGCGGATGCACTATTAAAAGAGGGTGTATATGCTATAGGATTCTTTTATCCGGTGGTGGCGAAGGGTCAGGCAAGAATTCGGACCCAAATTTCCGCAGCGCATACGGTTGAAGACCTGGACAAGGCGATTGCTGCGTTTATCAAAGTAGGAAAAGAACTAAACGTCATTTGAAAAACTTTAAACATATCGTTGCGGCTTGCTTGTTAGTGATTTTTGTCGGCACCATCGTTGTCTGCAGCGTAGCCACATCATTAAAAATATCCTCGATTTCTCTGTGTGAAGAGGAAAATTCCGGTGAAGAAGATGACTCTTTTGAATATGAATCTATCCTCATTCATCGTGAAACAGAAATTTACTTCGTAGAAAAATCAGCATCAAAAGTGACCATTTTTGAAACAGTCTTTGACACTGCCTGTGCATTTACCGGTGCTGTTTTTTCTCCTCCCGATTTGAAGTAGTGAATCTCATTAATTACTTCAAATCACATTTATGAAACATTTATTTTCATCCTGGAAACAGGATATTCCTTCCAGTATTGTTGTTTTCCTTGTTGCACTTCCTCTGTGTCTTGGGATAGGCTTAGCCTCTACCAACATAGAGGGTATTGACGGTCTTCCCAACATTTTTTCGGGTCTCATCGCGGGTATTGTTGGGGGAATTGTTGTAGGGGCAATCAGCAAAAGTAAAATTGGAGTTTCTGGTCCTGCTGCAGGTTTGATCACCATTGTCGTGGCATCTATTGTATCCCTGGGAAGCTACGAATCGTTCTTGACCGCTGTAGTGCTAGCGGGTGTAATTCAGCTGATTGCAGGATTCGCAGGCCTTGGTTCACTGGGGAACTATTTCCCTTCAACTGTAATTAAAGGAATGCTTGCTGCCATAGGAATCACATTGATTCTTAAAGAAATACCACATGCACTTGGTTATGATAAAGACTTTTTTGGTGACGAATCCTTTTTTCAGCTGGATGGCCATAACACCTTTTCTGAATTAATTTACGCTTTTAATGCGCTGAGCCTCGGGTCCATTGTAATCAGTTTAGTCTCACTCGCTATTCTCATTGTTTTTGAAATGCCACGCATTAAAAAAATAGCGATTTTTAAGTTTATTCCTCCGGCACTGATTGTTGTGGTGTTTGGCATCGCATTCAATGCCATCAGCCAATTGCTCAAGAGTTCTCTGTATGTTGGAGAAAAACATTTGGTTGCCATCCCGGTATCTGATTCTATTCAGAATTTTTTTGGTCAATTCAGTGCGCCAAACTGGAGTTTCCTCAGCAATCCGCAGGTCTATGTGGTTGCCTTGACTATCGCGCTGGTGGGCAGCCTTGAGACCTTATTGAGTGTTGAAGCAACAGACCGAATAGATCCTGAAAAAAACCTTACACCAACCAATCATGAACTTAAGGCGCAAGGAATTGGAAATATTCTTTCCGGTTTGATCGGCGGGTTGCCGGTAACTCAGGTTATTGTGCGTAGTTCAGCCAATGTCAATTCCGGTGGAAGATCAAAATTATCTACCATTGTGCATGGTTTACTCTTATTGATTTGTGTCTACTTCATTCCTGATGTGTTAAATAAAATACCTCTTGCGTCGCTCGCTGCCATATTGATAATGGTTGGTTACAAACTGTCTAAAATAGAACTCTACACGACGACCTATCGTCTCGGTCTTGACCAGTTTCTGCCTTTTTTAACAACAATAGTTGGTGTAATATTCACCGATTTGCTGAAAGGAATTGGCATTGGATTGTTAGTCGCAATATTTTTTATTTTGAGAAGAAATTACAAGCGAAGTTTCTCAATAACAGAAGGGGAAAATGAAAATGTGAAAATTTTAATACTTCAAGAACATGTCACCTACCTGAACAAAGGGAGTATTCATGCGCTTCTTGAAGAAATTCCATCAGATTCCTCGCTGATCATCGATATGTCTAAATGCAAATATGTGGACTACGATGTTACTGAGATGATTAACGATTTCGAATTATTCACGGCAAAAAAGAAAAATATCACAGTTTTAAAAACAAAATAAAATGGAAACGTACTATCAAAAACTTTTAGAAAATAATAAGAAATGGGTTGCACAACAACTCGAGAAAGACCCTCATTTCTTCGATAATTTAGCCAAAGGCCAGCAACCGCCACTTTTGTGGATTGGATGTTCGGACAGCCGCGTACCTGCGAACGAAATTATCGGAGCCCCGGCAGGAGAGGTTTTTGTTCACCGAAACATCGCCAACATGGTTATTCACTCGGACATCAGTATGCTTAGCGTTCTTGATTATGCCGTAAATGTTCTCAAGGTAAAACATGTGATCGTTTGTGGTCACTACAAATGTGGTGGTGTACAGACAGCAATGACAAACAAGCATGTTGGGCTCATCGACAACTGGATCCGTCATATAAAAGATGTATACCGCCTTCACCAATCTGAACTGGATGCCATAACCGATGAAAAACAACGTTTTGATCGCTTTGTGGAATTAAATGTGGTAGAACAAGTGTATGATCTGGCCAAAACATCCATCGTACAAGAGGCATGGCTCAAAAATCAGGACTTACACTTACATGGGTGGGTATATGATGTCGCGGATGGACTCATTAAAGACTTGGATGTTACGATTAAAAACGACCAATCTTTGGCTGAGGTGTACCGGCTTGACCTCTAAATTAAAAGAAAGGCCCATTGGGCATGCAGTGATGAGCAGAAAGCAGATTCAAGAAGGAACTTGTTGAATAAACTTAACTACAACTTCATTGAAATGGTCCGGTCGTTCGACATTTACAACATGACCACAGTTTGGTACTACGACCAATTGTGACGAGGTATGGTGTTCAACCATTTTTTCAATAGACGGAAGAAACATATGGTCATCCTCCCCCATAATGTAAAGCGTAGGCTTGTTGGCGTCTTTTATCCTGAATAATTTCAAGAGTGCATTCACTTGAGATATAAGCGTAAACCAGCGTATGAATTCCTTTTGATACAGACGTTTCGCTTCATTAATAAACAATATCCGTGATTCTCTGTGATTCTTTTTAGGCATGATTACCCAAGCTAAAAAGCGATACATAACCAAATAAGGAATCACAGATTTTGTAAGGCTACCAAGATGCATTAAAAATTGACCTTTGGCATTAATCTTCATTACAGCACCTCCTAAAATCATGCTTTTGGTACGCTCAGGGAAACGCTCTGTTATTTCGCGAATTATGATTGTACCCAGAGAAATCCCAACAAAATGCGTACTTTGAATATTTAAATGATCCAGTACTTCAATTACATCATTCCCTATGCTATCAAAGGAATAGCGTTTGTAATTCTCGGTGGATGCTTTTGATCTGCCATGGCCACGAAGATCGAGCAATAGGACATTGAACTCTTTTGAAAATGCTTTTAACTGTTTATGCCAGATCGCACTGCTTCCACCTGCTCCATGAATGAAAGTCACCCACTCAGTGGAATTCGAATGAACATGTGTGCTATAATGGAGCATTAATGAGTCTTTTTCAAATGTAATAGATGCGAGAAAGATACATATAAATTTAACGTAACTCACTTTCATAAAACAATTTTAACTGTCATTGATGCCTAGCAGAAAGGTTACAAGTATCTTTGAAATAAAAACATGGCACTCATCAAAGAATGCAACGGTCTGTCTCCAAAATTTGGTACTGACTGCTGGTTTGCCGAAAATGCGACAATTGTTGGCGATGTCATCATGGGAGACCAGTGTTCTGTATGGTTCAGCGCAGTGGTAAGAGGAGATGTGAACTCGATCCGTATGGGAAACAAAGTCAACGTTCAGGACGGAGCAGTCATCCATTGTACATACGAAAAAACTAAAGTGCATCTGGGAAACAATGTGTCGATAGGTCACAATGCTATCGTACATGGGTGCACTGTGGAGGACAATGTGCTCATAGGAATGGGGGCCATCGTTATGGACAATTGCCACATTGAATCAAACTGCATTATTGCTGCAGGGGCTGTTCTGCTCGAGGGAACAAGAGCGGAGGCCTGGAGTATCTATGCAGGCATTCCTGCGCGAAAAGTTAAAACGTTGTCTCCCGAACTGTTTGAGGGAGAAGTGCAAAGAATTGCGAACAATTACGTAAAATATGCCGGCTGGTTCAAATAAAGCGGATATAAACACACGGAAAGACCTCGAGAAGCTTATCTCTCTGTTTTACGATAAATTACTTGCCGACACCGAAATAGGTCATTTTTTCGTAAAACTGAACCTGAGTACACACCTGCCTCTTGTTGTAGATTTCTGGGCATTCATTGTATTGAATGAGCCGGGATATAAACGAAATATGATGGAAGCACACGCCCCACTAAACCTGAAAAAATCAGATTTTGATCGGTGGTATGTCCTTTTTTCAGAAAGTATCGATGAAAATTTTCAGGGCGAAAAAGCAGCATTGATGAAAACCCGTGCACAACTCATTGGATGGACAATGTTCTCTAAATAAAGTAGCCTCCTCAGTAAAAGTACGTATACCCTGGTACTCATTTGTGCTGAAAAAAGTCAATTTTTTATTCGATTTTTTTTTGTTAACGCGAAAATTGCTGTATTTCGCTTTATCTAATGATATAAACCATTTCTTATGTTAAGAAAACTACTACTGATAGTACTCGTGTGCTATTCATTTTCCGGAAACGCTCAGTGTCCACCCGGAAACAATCTTACAGTTCCGGGTAGTCCGGATATGTATTTGAATACGTCAGCGACCTATGATTGTATTTACATGCAAAACAATGCTCTTTTAATAATAAACTCAGGAGTTACATTGACCGTATTAGGGAATTTAAATGCGGCAAATGGAGATGGAGTAATTGTTCAAGGAGGGGGCAATTTGATTGTAAACGGTACAATAATCACATCCAACAACTTTTCATTGCAGGTATCGGGAAGTGCTACACTGGGAAACATTGATGTAAACAACAATGCTGCATTTAACATAACTGGTACCGGGAATGTAAATGTTACGGGCAGTGTCACCGCTGATAATAACTGTTCCATTTCTGTTTCACTGGGTGGAGTGTTTGATGTTGACGGTAATGTTACTGTGGGCGGAGGCACCTCTAATGTCACTGTGAATGGTACATTTTCAATTGGAGGACAATACACGGGGCCTTTTCCGGGAGGCGCAGGATCCATGTATGACAGCGACCAGCAGTTTTTACCTATTCTACTTCCCGTTGAACTCATAAGCATACAAGCCATTTGTTCGGATAACAAGAAGGTGGATGTTACATGGACAACAGCAAGTGAACACAACTCAAATTATTTCAGACTTGACAGATCGAGAAATGCCGAAGACTGGGTCGTTATAGGGACAATTGGAGCGGCAGGAAACTCCAATACCCCCATCGAATATAGTATTGCCGACGATTATCCGGTACCAGGCATAAATTATTATCGTTTAACCCAATACGACTTTAATGGTACCTTTGAAACTTTTGATCTGGTCTCATCCTCATGCGTCGGAACGTACAGAGAAACGCTGCTAAGTTCCTATCCTAACCCAAGCAATGGTGCTTTCAATGTTGTGCTGGAAACTGAAGAATTCGAAGGTGAAGGTATGCTTATAATATCAGATATTAACGGTGCAATTGTCAGGCAGGAAAAAATCAACGTGGTGAACGGAAACAACGTATTTCCAATTGAAGAGTTTAATTCTAACGGGGGATTCCATTACATTGCCATTAAAGTTGATGGAAACAATGTTATCAGCAAACATACCGTTAGATAAGAACAATTATTCTCCGGATTCTAATACGATTGATACAACGCCTGTGAGTGACTCTTTTTCAAGTCCTGTTGCTATTATAAAATAGTAACTCCCGACCGGCATTGGATTGCCGTCAAATGTACCGTCCCATGGTTTGGATGTGTATTGCCCTTTTTCCGATGAATACAGTAAATTACCCCATCGATTGTACACAAAAACTTCATTGTCAGGATAAACACCATCCAAGTCCTCAATTATCCAAAAATCATTCACCGCATCTCCGTCAGGAGTGAACGCCGTAGGAATGATGATGTCACACGACACGAAACTGATGGTGACATTGTCTGTAGGACCGGAACATCCATCCAACTGTTCGGAAACATAGTAAATTGTGGATCCTGAATTTTCTGTGGGCATATAGGTAGAACCTGTACCAATTGGATTGGTCAATGTTTCGTCAGAATACCAGACAAAATCTCCTGAACCTCCGGTAACTGTCATTGCCACGAGCTCTGCACCGATACAATACGTCGTGTCCGTTCCTGCTGTTGGTGCAGGCGGAATCGGATGAATGAGAATCGTTTGTGTACCGCTTGCTGTGTTCGAACAATTGGCGTCACTAATTCCCGAAACCACATACACGCCCTCAGAGTTTCCAAGTGAAATCGGCGAAGAACTTGCTGTGAGGGTTGTTGGTGTTCCACCGTCCAAAGAAAACGTAATAGTCCAGTCAGGTGTGCCGGCTACATTTACCAAAACGTCTCCTACAGCATCCCCTACACAATACTCTGAGCCCCCTGAGACAGATACCACTTGAGGCAGCGGGTGAATAACAATTTCCTGTGTTGCTGATAAAGTA
>JBEGVI010000186.1:0-4018 GCA_041178485.1 Bacteroidota bacterium
TTGAGAAAATATCTGCTATATTTGCACCCGCTTAGCACAACATCCGGCGAGGTAGCTCAGTTGGTTAGAGCGTAGGATTCATAACCCTAAGGTCACGAGTTCAACTCTCGTCCTCGCTACAAGTGGGAAAAATCAATCCCAGTAAAGGTTTCAGAGTTTTCACTGGAACCTTTTTTTATTCCCTAAACTTTCTTGTGCTAGGAACTGTGCTAGGTTTTGTGCTAGGAATTTCCTCGTTTTAGGGTTTTTTTGGATATAAAAAAAGACCCTCATGATGAAGGTCTTTTCTTAAAATATTTAATTATCCTCTAGTTCTTGATAATAGATATCGGACTTATACTTTCATCCTCGAATACAAGATTGTATTGTCCTTTGGATAGTTTTGAGATATCAACTGTTTGTTCAGTGGATTCTATTTTACCTGTTAGGACAACTTTACCTTGGATATCTAATAGGGTATAATTCATGTGTATCATGTCTTTTGTTGACAGTGTAAATGAACTATATGTAGGATTTGGATATACCGCTACGTAAGAAGATTCGTTCTCATCCAATCCTGTGAACTGCAAAGTGAGATCCAATGTTATTGTACTATCACAACCCGATGCGTTCGGAACTACCGCTGTATACGTTCCTGATTGCGTGTACGTCTGGTTGTTTACCGACCAGGTGTATGAATCTACACCTGAATCCGTTTGCGTTGACGAACTTGATGAATTAATTGTCAGGTTTAATGTTACCGTTGAATCACAACCAACTTGATTGGTTAATACTTCCGTATATTGACCACTTTGTGTGTATGTTTGTCCATTGGTATTCCATGTGTAAGAATCACATTCTGTTACAGTTTCTGATCCTGTATTTGAATTGGTAATTGTAAGGTTTAATGTTACCGTTGAATCACAACCACTTTGATTGGTTAATAAACTTGTAAATTGACCTGATTGAGTGTAGGTTTGACCGTTTGTATTCCATGTGTAAGAATCACATTCTGTAACTGTTTCTGATCCTGTATTGGAATTTGTAATTGTTAGATCAATGTTTATGGTACTATCACATCCTGCAGCGTTTGGTATTACTGCCGTATAGTTACCAGTTGATGTGTAGGTTGCCCCATCTGGTGCCATGTACGTGTCACATACTGTTTCGGTAATACTACTTGATGTTGGTTGGAGTAAAGATACCAAAGTAGTATCATACCCAATACATCCATTGGTGTCGGTTACTTCTACTGTGTATAAACCAGAGTTTGAAACTGAAATGGTTTGTGTATCTTCTGCGGTGTTCCATAGGTAGGATGCCCAAGAAGGGTCTGTTCCTGCGTCTAGGGTTGTTGATGCTCCGCAGGCGGAGGTTGTATCACTTAGTGTTAATACAGGAGGTGTGAATTGTTGTGCGTGGTAGAGTTCTGAGATCTCACATTGAGTTAAGGCGCGATTCCAAACACCCATATCGTCCAATTTTCCATTAAATGCATCGTATGAAGGATGATTCATTCTTCCTATGGCCAATGAACTTGCCAATATTGGATTGCCTGAAGAAGCCACCGTACCCATTAGAACACCGTCCTGATAAAACTTACCATTAGTACCGTCATTAGTATAAACCAAATGAGTCCAAGTATTTAATGGTTTTATTTGCACCCCAAAATCACAACTGAAACCAGTACTTGTTATACTGCCTAATCCTATTCCAACATCTGTATTATCCCAGCCCCATTGAGCAATCCCAGGTCCATCAGATCCGGGATAGAATTCAAACAATCTTGGACCAATACATCCACTACCAATTTTACATACCCAAATAGAAATTGTAAGTCCCGTTTGTATTGTTGAGGTATTAACATTCGCATCGATTCTTGTTCCACAACCGGCGCTTGAAAAATAATAAGCACTATTTGCACTTCCAAATCTATCTGTAGTTAATGTTGCTCCATTAACAGTTCCATTATTCCCATTTCCACTCTCATCATTAGCATTTCCATTAAAGCCCCAGTAACTTACAAGTCCATTAGTAGGCACGTAATTGGGAACTTGCCCAAAAGAATTAATTGAAAGAGCAATAGCTCCAAATAGTAATAGTCTTTTCATAAGTGAATATTTAGCTGACCAAATATAATAAATAGGATTTTACATTTTAACTACATTTTGGACACTATTTAGCCTCCTATGACATCAAATGAAGTTGAACTAGTCAAGTGAAAACCAATTTATACCCTAAATCTTGTGCTAGGAATTTTCCACTTTTATCCCCCATTTTCCCAAAAAACCCGAAAATCAGTATTTTTTAACTACTTGTATTTCAATATATTGACTAGAATAAATTTCCCAACCATGAGATTCATAACCCTAAGGTCACGAGTTCAACTCTCGTCCTCGCTACACAGAAAGTCGTTCAAAAGAACGGCTTTTTCTTTTTACAATTTGTTTTTGTGTTGATTCATTAAAATATAAATAGTCTGAGCCAAGTTAGGTACGCAGTATGAATTAAAGATAGAGAAATCTAATTTTTTCGTTAAATTAAAGCCTTGGAATGAGTATAAAAAGTCAAGATTAAAAACTAACATGTATAAATGAGTACTGAAAAAAAAACTTTTAATAGAAAACGAATAGACGACGAAAGCTACGGTCACGATGCTGAATTGCAAAAAGATCTTGACCGTTTTGGAATGAAAATTATCAAGACTGTTGGTGTGGTTGGTGTTATTCTCGGACTGCTTATTTTAATTGCATTTTGGGTTTGGGTTATTCGATGGCTTTACCAGGTTTGGTAATAATACTAAGGGACTAATTTAATTTTTCCCTAATAAACGACGCCAGGTGACTTAAATGCTCTTTTGAAAAATCGAATTTTATGCCGGCTGTTTGGTAGATCTCGGGAATTGATCTTGTGTATCCCAAAGCCAGAGCTGATTTATAGTTTGACAGTGCCTTTTCTTTATTCATGAGACTGTTCATCCATACCCCAAGAGCTCCAAGTTGCGCAATGCCATATTCAATGTAATAGAACGGTACTTCATATAAATGCAGCTGCCGTTGCCAGGAATGTGCTTGCACGTCCTCATAACCAGTCCAGTCTGTGAGTCCGGTGCCGTAGGCTTTAGAGAGAGAAACCCATTTTTCGTTTCTTTGTTGCGCTGAATGATCGGGGTTCTCGTATACCCAATGCTGAAACTCATCTATTTGAGCAATCCAAGGCAGAATTTTCAGAATAGACTCCAATTGTTCCGTTTTCGCTCGATGAAAATCGTCTGAATTTTTATAAAATTCATCCCAGTGTTCCATCGTCAGAAGTTCCATTGTCATGGAGGCTAATTCCGCCACTTCCGAAGGTAGATTCTTAAAACCCGTAAGTTTCAAATCCCGATTCAAAAATGAATGAACTGCATGTCCGCCTTCATGAACCATCGTGACAAGGTCACGTTGAGAGCCTACCGCATTCATGAAAATGAAGGGAACCCCGATTTCATAAAGGGGATAGTTGTATCCTCCCGGTGCTTTTCCTTCTTTAGAATCAAGATCGAGATGTCCCATCGTGTTCATGGTCCGGATACATTCTGAAAAATATGGGTCAATCTTATCGAAAATTCGAACGGTACCTTCAAGGAGTTCGGTACCCGTCTCAAATGGCTTAAGTGGAGCCTTGCCTTCAGGGTCTACTTCCAGGTCCCAAGGTTGAAACTTTTCTTTTCCAAGCTTTTGAAGTTTTTTCTTCTGAATTTCTGATACGAGAGGAACGATCACTTGTTTGATCGCTTCATGGAACGCAAAACAATCCTCCTTGGAATAATCGAATCGGTTTAATGCAACAAACTTGTAATTTTTGAAATTTTTAAATCCGGCGTTCACGGCAATCTGATGTCGTAAAGCGATGAGTTCGGTGTATAATTCGTTTAAAGTTTGGGTGTCCAGTTTTCTTCTTTCGGACATTTTCTCGAAAATTTCTTTTCGAAGAGATTCGTCTTGTTCTTTCAGGAGAGAGGCAGCTTTTTGCATTGTAATTTTTTCGCCGTCATGCT
>JBEGVI010000187.1:0-21453 GCA_041178485.1 Bacteroidota bacterium
GAAGGCGAGGATCCTACGCGCATGTTCGCTGGTGAAGGAGGTCCTGAAAGGACCAATAAACGCTTTCATTATGTGTCACTTGGTATGCCGGCCAAACGTCTTTCTACAGCATTTGATTCAGTGACACTTTATGGCAATGATCCTGATTTGCGACCTGACATTTACGGTAAGATCGGTAATTCAGGGGTATCAATCTGTTGCCTGGACGATGCCAAGAAATTATATTCAGGGTTTGATCTCAGTCATCCACTGACTTCTGTTTCAATGACGATCAATGGTCCTGCGCCGATGTTGCTCGGATTTTTCATGAATGCTGCAATCGATCAGAATTGTGAGAAGTATATCAAAGCCAATGGTCTGGAGTCTGAGGTAGAGGCTAAAATCAGCGCTATTTATAAAGCGAAAGGTGTTGAACGGCCAAGATATCAGGGAGAATTGCCGGAAGGAAATGACGGGTTGGGACTCATGCTGTTGGGGGTGACGGGTGACCAGGTTTTGCCGGCAGACGTGTATACACAGATCAAAGCGGATACGCTCAAGCAGGTACGGGGAACGGTTCAGGCAGACATTCTCAAAGAGGATCAGGCCCAGAACACATGTATTTTCTCTACTGAATTTGCATTACGTCTCATGGGAGATGTGCAGCAATACTTCATTGATAAAGGAGTCAGGAATTTCTACTCTGTTTCCATTTCAGGATATCACATTGCCGAGGCAGGGGCGAATCCAATCACCCAATTGGCGTTTACGCTTGCCAATGGATTTACCTACGTAGAATATTACCTGAGCAGAGGGATGGATATCAACGACTTCGGTCCGAATTTGTCGTTCTTCTTCTCTAACGGAATCGATCCGGAGTACGCCGTGATTGGTAGAGTTGCCCGTCGAGTCTGGGCAAAAGCGCTCGCCAGGAAGTACGGCGCCAATTCCAGAGCACAAATGCTGAAATACCACATTCAGACTTCGGGAAGATCTTTGCATGCTCAGGAGATTGACTTCAACGATATACGAACTACCTTACAGGCTCTTTATGCCATATATGACAACTGCAACTCCTTACATACCAATGCGTATGACGAGGCGATCACAACGCCTACCGAGGAATCTGTGCGCAGAGCAATGGCCATCCAGTTGATTATAAACCGTGAATTAGGGTTGGCGAAGAACGAGAATCCACTTCAAGGGTCATTCATCATTGAAGAATTAACGGAACTCGTGGAGGAGGCAGTGCTCACGGAATTTGACAGAATTACAGAAAGAGGCGGTGTGCTTGGTGCGATGGAAACCATGTATCAGCGTTCTAAAATTCAGGAGGAATCGCTCTATTATGAAACGTTGAAGCATACGGGTGAATTCCCGATTATAGGAGTGAATACGTTTTTAAGTTCAAAGGGCTCTCCGACTATACTTCCAAAAGAAGTTATCCGGGCAACAGAAGAGGAAAAACAATACCAGATCGACATGTTGTCGCGACTGCACAATGCCAATGTTGAAAAAGCAACCGAGGCAATTAAAGCAGTTCAGGAAGCAGCCATCCGGAATAAAAACATGTTCGAACAACTAATGGAAACGTGCAAATATGCTTCTTTAGGGCAGATTACTTCTGCATTGTTTGAAGTAGGTGGACAGTACCGTCGAAATATGTAAGTGTTTCCATGTCTGAACTAAAAGACTTCTTGCTGGGGATCCTTAAACAAAGGTCGTACGTCATTTTTGCCTTATTCACGTTGGCTTTTGTCACTTTGATGACTTTCGTAGAGATTAAAAATGGAAAGTTCTGGACAAATGATTTGTATGTCTATTATGGTGCGGCGAAGGATTATTTCAGAGGATTAAGTCCTTATGAACATGCCTATCGGTTAAATAGCGGGTTGTTTAAATATCCACCACCTGTATTGTATTTCTTCACGCCTTTCCTCGGTTTGTCCTACTTCTCAGCTCAGATGGTCCATGTAGTTTGCTCCTGGATTGCATTAACCCTCAGTTTGATCATGTTGCACAGGACGGTTTCCTCATTGGTTGGTGAAAAATTGCAGCGATTGGGAATTCTATGGGGATCTTTCGCGCTCATAGCGATTCACGGCGTTCGCGAATTCCACATGGGAAACATCAACTTACAACTCTTATTTCTGCTGTGTTTGGGACTATTTTTTTTCAGGAATCACAAAGCTTCATTTGCTTCGATTTGTTTCGCTTTGGTCATTTTGTTTAAACCGTTTTTCATTATCCTGCTTTTTCCTTTTATTTTCAGTGAGTTAAAATTTTTTCTACGCGTGTGCATCTTTGGTATGGCTTTATCAATAATCACAATTTTTTTCACGGGAATCGATCTTTGGGAGCAATGGATTGCAGCCGTATTTAGGCATGGAGATTATCAGGTAAACCACGATTCTGTGGGTGCATTAGCTAAAACTTATTTTGGAATTGATAAGGAAGGCATGGTTGCTTTTGGATTGATGCTCTTTGCGTTTATGGCAATTCTAGCGGATAAATTACGTTTTCATAAAGTGCAAACTACAGAATGGGTGGTCTTTTTAATTGCCTTAGTGCCCAGTGTTTTCAAAACTGATACGCAGCATTTTCTGATGACGGTTCCTTTGCTGGTAGTTCTTTTAAATGAACTTGCGGACAGACAGAAAGGCTTTTTATGGCTTTTATTTGGGCTACTTGTTCTCGGATTTTCATTAAATTCAAATGATCTGCTAGGAAAAGAGTTGGGGTCATTTGTTACTCAATGTGGTTTTCTTGGAATTTCGAATTTGGGTTTAATCCTTTTTTACGTTTATTTATTGTTTAACAGATCGAATGGAGCGACTTCTCTCAAAGCGAATTCTTAGTCTGTGGGTCAGTATACTGTGGTTCTTATTTTGGAATAGTCCTGTACGTACTCAGTCGCTGTGTCCGATAATCCCTACACCGTCCGTGTATGAACCAATCAATGGATTCCTGGAAGTCGAGGGGAGGCTCTCTGTCAATGAAAAAGGCATTCCTGAGCCGATTCGTGCGTATTTGATAAAAAGATGTACCCAGGAACTGAAGCTCATCACGGTTTTTACGCCTGTATCTGATCAATTGGTTTTTAAAAAGCTGTTCAATGTTCCTGAGGATTATTACAGCATTCGAATCGATAATGGAATAACGATACAATACAGTTCTGAAGAAAGTTGCTTTTATGCATTAACTAGCTTATTCCAGTTAATGGAAGACCTCGATGGAACGTACAGATTTCAAAAATGCTTTATCAGTGACGCTCCGAAATATGGTTGGAGGGGAATGCACTTGGACGTGAGCAGGCACTTTTTTTCTTTGGAGGAGGTAAAGCGATTCATCGATCTAATGTCATTCTACAAGTTTAACACGTTTCACTGGCATTTGACGGATGACCAGGGCTGGCGCATTGAAATAAAGAAGTATCCGAAATTGACAGAGGTAGGTGCATGGAGAGACAGTACTGTTATTGGACACTATTCAGCTACGCCTCGAACCTACGACAAGAGTCGCTACGGCGGATTCTATACGCAGGATCAGATTCGTGAAATAGTAGCCTATGCTGCTGAACGCTATATTACAGTTGTTCCTGAGATTGAAATGCCCGGACATGCCAGGGCTGCAATAGCCGCGTATCCTTCTCTTTCATGCACAGGAGAAGCGCTTCCTGTTCCCGGATTGTGGGGGGTGTTTGAGGATATTTTTTGCATGCACGAGTCGACTCTTGATTTTGTGAAGGATGTTCTGGATGAGGTCATCTCATTGTTTCCCTCTACATACATTCACATTGGAGGAGATGAGGCGCCAAAAACCCGATGGAAGAAATGTAAGAAATGTCAGGCTGTGATACGAGAAAACGGTTTGCATGACGAAGAAGCGCTGCAAGGATGGTTTGTAGGTAAGATCGATGAATACCTGTCGTCCAAAGGAAGGAAACTGATCGGGTGGGATGAAATTTTGGAAGGAGGATTGTCTGAAAATGCTACTGTTATGTCCTGGCGTGGAACTGAAGGAGGAATAGCTGCTGCAAGAGAAAAACATGATGCCGTGATGTCTCCGGGTAGCCATTGCTATTTTGATCATTATCAGAGCAAGGATAGAAATGAACCGTTGGCAATAGGAGGATTTACACCGTTGGAGAAGGTGTATGAATTCAATCCTGTACCCAAGGAATTGTCACACGATGAAGCTGCCTACATTCTGGGCGCACAGGCCAATTTATGGACAGAATACATTCCGGATATGAACCAATTGGAATACATGGCTTTTCCACGTACACTCGCACTAGCTCAAGTTTTATGGTGTCAGAATAAACCGGACATCAGCTATTTCAAAAAGGTACTTGTTGAGTATCAGTTCCCGAAACTCGATCAAATGAATGTGCATTATTCAAAGGCTCTGTTTTATCCGCAAATGAATCTTTTTCCCGCAAAGGAAAAGGTCGGAATCACATTCAGTTCATCGTATGGAGAAGAAAAATTAGCACTGAAGGTAACAGGTGAATATGGTAAAGTTCTGGAATCAAAGGAGGTAGGTATATCTGACACTCTTTTTCTTCAGCGCACCAAAGAGAAGAATCTCGTAACGTATGAAGTGAGCTCGGGAAATACAGATAAAAAGTTTTACTATTCTTTCGTATCCCATTCGTCACTTTGTTTGCTTGTAACCATGAACACACTGCC
This sequence comes from Bacteroidota bacterium, assembly GCA_041178485.1. Taxonomy (GTDB): domain Bacteria; phylum Bacteroidota; class Bacteroidia; order Flavobacteriales_D; family Crocinitomicaceae; genus M0103. The sequence goes on from JBEGVI010000187.1 coordinate 4,671, forward strand.
GGATGAGCCGTATTCCGGACAAGGGTGGTTCACTCTCTCGGATGGTATTTCTGGAACAATTCCATGGAAAGGCAGCGACTGGCTCGGGTTTGATGAAGAGAAAATTGAAATCAGTATAGATTTGGAGAAGAAAACGACACTTACAGGATTTAATTTGGGATTTTTGGAAGATCCCGGATCCTGGATCTATTATCCTGAAAAAATTACGCTTTTGGTCTCAAAAAATTCAAAAAAATGGAAATCCATTGAAGTGCTCCGTACCGGTCGACAATCGTCCGTCACAATGAATGTCAAAGCAAGATATGTTAAAATACTTGTGGAAACGCAGGAAATTAAAGAAGGGAATCCGGGTTCAGGTCATGTGCCGTGGACATTTATGGATGAGTTAATTCTCAATTTTGAACCATGAAAGTAGAGTTGTGTGCTGCATCAATCGAGGCTGTAAAATTGGCCAGAGAATTAGGTTTTAACCGAATCGAGTTGTGCCAGAATTTGGAACAGGGGGGGATAACCCCTTCTTTGGGAATGATTGAATATGCTATTGCTCACGGTATCGAAACCCATGTGCTTATTCGTCACAGGCCGGGCAATTTCATTTACGCACAGGACGAGCTCGAAGTCATGTTGAGAGACATACAAATTTGCAGGGAGAGTGGGGCGAGTGGTGTAGTCATTGGTGCAATTAATTCCGTTGGAGAAATTGATCGATTCTTTTTAAACAGGGTCAAGAAAAAAGCAGGAGAAATGCAAGTTACTTTTCACCGGGCCTTCGATGATACGCTGGATTGGAAAAGGTCACTGGAATGGTTAATTGAACACGGAGTAACCAGGGTATTGTCATCTGGAATGGCGAGTAAAGCAGAGACCGGGATTCCTACGCTTTCAAAAATGACTGAGTTTGCTCAGGGGCGCATCGAAATCATGGCCGGTGGAGGTATAAATTCTGCTAACGTAGCGAAGATTATATCTGAAACAGGGTGTGATGCTGTACATTTTTCAGGTACTTCCAAAGTGTTGCTGGATGAGGAGTCTCTTTTTTCAGAACCCGTCCTCAAAGTCGATGTTAAAAAGGTCAAAAGGATCCTCGAGGCTTCTGGAATTGCCTAACACAGGTATTCCTACATTCGGTCAAGAACGTATTTGATCAACGCAGTCATTTCTGCACTGTAGCCTTCAGAAAATTCCATTTTTGGTCGATTTGCCACTCCCAGGCAGATGGTAGCGCAACGATGTCCCATCGCTTTGCCCAGAGAAAATAGGGCAGAACTTTCCATTTCAAAATTCACTACCCGAGGGGTTCCCTCGAAGCGAGTCAGTTTTTCATTGAGGTTTTCAATGCTGTTTTTGATTCGGAGTTGTCTTCCCTGAGGGCCATAAAATCCGCTGGAAGTGACTGTTATTCCTTGATGGGTTCTTTCGGAGAGAAGTTGTTTCGTCAATGCCTCGTTCGAAGACACCAGGTAAGGGTGGATGCCCTCAGGTAGTTCAAGGTGCGCGTTCAATTTTTTGCACATATTTCGTTCGTTCTCATCGAATTCAATAGAGTAAAAATGTGCAATATTGTCGAGGCCGTATGCATGTGTCGACAAAACATAAGAATGAACAGGAATGTCCGGTTGTAGAATGCCACAGGTACCAATGCGCACGATACTTAAACTGGAATGACTCTTTTTATCTGAGCGGGTTTGAAGATCAATATTAGCCAGTGCATCCAGTTCGTTCATTACAATATCAATGTTGTCTGTACCGATTCCTGTAGATAGTGCCGTAATTCGTTTTCCACGGTAGTTTCCGGTATGACAGACAAATTCTCTGTGTTGCGACTGATGCTCAATGGTGTCAAAAAAGTCAGAGATCATTGCAACTCTGTCCTGATCGCCTGCAATAATTATTTTGTCTGAGATTTGATTCGGATGTAATCCAAGATGATACACTCTGTTTTGATTGTCCAGAACCAATTCTGATAAGGGGTAACTCATGGGCTAAAAATAAAAAAAGTGCTCTTTCAAGCACTTTCAATTTTTTTAAAATGATTTATTTTCCTGTAATACTTCCAAAAACTTTCTGCAAAAGATCAGAAACGCGCGCGAGAGGATCTTTTCTGATTTTATTCTCTTCGATCTCCACCATGTGGAAAAGTCCTTTGATCGCACGTTCGGTAATGTATTTATTCAGATCCGGATTCATTTGTTCACCCCCGGTAAGTTTCACTACAGAGTTGTACTTTGTGATGATCGGATTCCAATAGTCGGTAAGTTTTACTTTTGAGATTGCTGCTTCAACTTTTGGGGAAAATGCAGTTACTAGCTTTGCTGTTGTATTGTCTCTCAGAAACTTAGTCGCTGCTCCATCGCCTCCATTCAAAATTGCAAAACCATCAGAAACACTCATGTTTTTAATAGCATCTGCGAAAATTGGCAAAGCCTCCTTCGTTGCTTCTTCTGCAGCTCTGTTGAGGGTAGTTTCAAATTGTTCAACTTTGCCCGTCATCCCCAGTTCGATGGCTTTTTGTTTTACTTTGATTGCATCTTCAGGGAAGGGTAGGCGGATGTCATTGTTTTTGAGAAAACCGTCAGTAACAGACGTAAGATTCACTGAATTCTTAATCCCAACATTCAACGCTTCTTTCAGTCCGGCAATCACTTCGTCATTTGTCAACTGAGGTTTAGTCGGCTGTGTAGGGGTGCTTACAATATTTGCTGCATCTTGAAGGACGTCACAAGAACTCAAGGATAATGACAGGATTAAAAGAGGGAGAAGGTGCTTTTTCATACAAGTAATTTTATCAAACGTACACATTTTCGCTCATTTGACAAATACTATGCCTTTCTGACTTTAGCGTATTACATTGATATGGCCGAAAAACTCTCGCTTATTATCGTTTACAAGATCTTTCGCCCATGCGCGCCAGACATAAGTTCCTGCAGGAACGATTTCCCCATTGTAGGATCCATCCCATGAAACTGAAGGATCGTGAGACTCCCAAATGATTTCACCCCAGCGATTGAAAATTAAAAGCTCAAAGTCATAAACATCGATTCCTGAAATGTAATACGTCCACTGCTGATTGAATTCGTCACCATCAGGTGTGAATGAATTTGGAGCGAACATTAAGACATCGGGAATGATATTCATTTCGTAGGTTACACTGTCTGTGCAACCTGCTTCAGTGTACACAACAAGTGTAATAGGATACTGTCCAACTTCTCCTTCAGGAAAAGTGAAGTACGGATTTTGGGCACTGCTGGTGGATGGAATTGAATTAGGACTGATCCAGTACCAGTCAACTACGCCACCTGTAGACTGATCCTGCATACCGACAGTCGTTTCAAAAATAGTTGCAGGGTTGTCTGTGAAAGTGAATTCTGCTTCCGGAATTGGCAATGCCTCGACTATGTTTTGAATATTTGCGGTGTAAACACATCCGTAAATCGATTCCACTGTCATCAAAACGGAGTAGTATGCAGCGTTTTCAAAAGTGTTTGTTACCTGACCTGCTGCACCAATCTGATAGGCGTTGCCATCCGAAAATTGGTAGTTTGTCGTTGCGATTTCTGCAGAATTTGTTGAGGTGTTCGTGAAAACAAAACTTGCTGGGATACAGTCTTTTAATCTGTCAGATTCCAGTGCCGGTTCAATTGGGGTAGGGAAGTTGATGACAGTGCAGGAATCAGCAACGGGAGAACCACATACTTCAGAAAGTTCCACACAGTATTGCGTATTTGTAAAGTCAGGGTCAACATTGATACTTGATCCTGTTCCTATCATGTTGCCGTTTTCATACCATGTAAAGGTGTAAGCACTTGATCCACCTGTCCCTTGGGCTTGCAATGTGGCGCTCGCTTCAGGACAGATCTGCAAAGGAGCTGTAATGAATGAAACCTGCAGTGCCGGTGGTTGATCAATCGTGATGTCAAATGTTGTAATACAACTGTTCGCATCCGTAATTGTTACTGTATAATCTCCTGCCGAAAGGTTGTTAACCGTTCCAGTGGAAGAGGAACCGGAACTCCATGAATACGTGAAGGGAGCTGTCCCGTTCGATACCACCATAACAACACTTCCATCGTTTCCTGAATTACATGTGACATCAATGAGCGTTTGTACAGTGGGGACCATTGCCGGGATTTCATTCACGATTACTGTTGCAGTTCCCGAGCAACCAATGTCTGAAGTTATTACGCATTGATATGTGCCGGCAGTCAGTCCGGTGGCTGTTGGTGTTGTTTGACTGAGTGGATCGTTCCATTGATATGAAATTGTTCCTAAAACAGGTGTCATTATTGCCGTTGCTGTTCCATCTGCTCCACCCGGGCAACTTACTAAGGTGCTTGTAGCTGAAAAGGAAGCGGGTGTATCTCCTACGGTTACTGTAGCAGAGGAAGGACAACCTACATCGTCTGTCATTGTTACGGTGTAAGAACCTGCTGTCAGATTGCTGATGGTGTTCCCGCTTTGGCCGTTGCTCCATGTAAAAGTGAAAGGTGCTACTCCCGAACTTGAACTTGCTGTTGCTGTACCTTCACCCGAACTACATATGTCAGGGGTTGACGTAGCTGTAACAGAACTGCTCACGCCGGTTATCCAGGTGGTATCGCCTGAAACGGAACCAATCCCTACGCCACAAGCGGTACCGGTTAAAAAGTATCCTGTAGTTCCAGCTGATGCCGAGGCGATATTCAGCACTCCGTTGTTGTATGGAAACGTTTGACCGGTTGTACTTCCCCACATGATTGAAGTGCCTGTAGACGAGGTTACCAAAGTGTAAGGTGCATCCAAAATAGTGTATGATGAAGTGTTGGTAGGTGTTGTCGGCTGATATCTTTTACATTCCTGATTGGCTGACCATTGCGAAATATTTCTACCCGGTGTTACATGAGCCGTGGTTCCGGGAGGATTTTCTGTTGCCTGCAGCGCCAAGCCTCCATTCCACGATAAACAAGGAGGTTTGTTTCCAATGTGATATTCAACATTGTTTGAGCCTTCGAAAAGCATAATAGACATGTATGAACACTCGCCGCAGGAAAAGGTTGGGACTTCTTTGTACAAGACAACAAAGATGCGGTTGGGTGCAGTTCCAACGGTTTGGTACTGAACCTGGCCCCCAATACCCGGGTTCATATCCCAGTAACATACCATTGCTGAGTTGCGGGCATCGTTAAAAGTAGCATTTGGTAATGGTGTAATCCCGGCGAAAGACCACGCGCAATATCCATTCGCCTTTGCAAGATCAAATGACACCAGTCCATTCGAACCAATCACACACTGAGAATATGTATTGTTGTAAAAGCTGAAGGGAAAACCAATATTTACAACTCCGGACCATACGTCATCATAGAGTGTAACGTTGGTTGGAGAATTCAAATTAATTCCCCCGCCGGAAGTACCTCCTCCGGTCCCGTTACAATTGTTTATTGTAACCGGTTGGCCCACACAAACTGTTGCATCGTCACCGAGGCAGACAGAGGTCTGAGAATGAATGGCAAAAGGGACGAGTAGTAGAAAGAGTCCCGTTAAAAAAGTTAATTTCATCGGTTAAATGATTCGATTTAGGCAGATGACGTACAAAGATACGCAGAAGTTGTTTTTTAGTTCGAAATTTTATGATTTAGATCAACTTTTTATAAAAAGATAACGAAATACAACTCTTAAATGTGTTCATATTTTTTTCTTGGCTCACTTTGAAAATTAGTTACATTTGACCCCGATATTTAAAAAGAAATTTTATGTCTACGAAGTACCAAGCAGAAATCGATGCTTTTATGGATCGCGTAAAAGCGAAGAACGGCCATGAACCTGAATTTTTACAAGCAGTGCATGAAGTCGCTGAGGCGGTTATTCCGTTCATCGAGGAACACCCCAAATACAAACAGCACAGCATTCTCGATAGAATTGTTGAGCCGGAAAGAACAATCATTTTCCGAGTTCCATGGCTTGATGACAAAGGAAATGTTCAGGTAAACCGCGGGTATCGTGTAGAATTCAACTCGGCAATTGGGCCTTACAAGGGAGGTCTTCGTTTCCACCCTTCTGTTAACCTGTCAATCTTAAAGTTTTTAGGATTTGAGCAAATTTTTAAAAACTCACTTACTACTTTGCCAATGGGCGGTGGTAAAGGAGGTTCGGATTTTGACCCGAAAGGGAAGTCAGACAATGAAGTGATGAAGTTTTGCCAATCATTCATGACAGAGCTTGCTCGCCACATAGGAGCGGATACAGATGTTCCTGCCGGCGATATCGGTGTAGGTGGCCGTGAGATTGGGTATATGTTCGGTCAGTATAAAAGAATACGAAATGAGTTCACAGGAGTATTGACCGGAAAAGCCCGCAACTGGGGTGGCTCACTCATCCGACCGGAGGCAACAGGGTACGGTACCGTTTATTTTGCGAAAGAGATGCTTGCCACCAAAGGAGATTCTTTCCAAGGCAAGGTAGTCGTAGTTTCAGGTTCAGGAAATGTGGCTCAATATGCGTGTGAAAAAGCAACGCAATTGGGAGGTAAAGTAGTTACGCTTTCAGATTCTGAGGGTTATATCTATGACGAAGCGGGCATTGATGCTGCTAAACTGGCTTGGGTGATGGAGTTGAAAAATGTGCGTCGCGGCCGAATTTCAGAATACGTTAAGCAATATCCTTCTGCGAAATTTGTAGCAGGAAAGCGTCCTTGGGAAGTCAAAGCGGATATCGCTCTCCCATGTGCTACTCAAAATGAATTGAATGGCGATGAAGCGAAGTTGCTTATTTCGAATGGTGTAAAATGTGTTGCTGAAGGTGCGAACATGCCGTCCACTCCCGAAGCGATTGCTGCTTTTCTTTCTGCCAAGGTGCTTTTCTCTCCGGGGAAAGCGTCGAATGCTGGAGGTGTGGCAACATCCGGTCTCGAAATGTCTCAAAACTCATTGCGTCTTTCCTGGTCAGCAGAAGAAGTAGATCAGCGTTTGCATGGCATTATGGTTTCAATTCATGAAGCGTGTGTGAAGTATGGAAAACTTGAGGATGGCAGTATCGATTATGTGAAAGGTGCTAACATTGCAGGTTTTGTTAAAGTAGCTGATTCTATGATCGATCAGGGATTGGTTTAAGCAGATTCAACAGATAAAGTTAAAGGTCGGTTTTACCGGCCTTTTTTGTTTTAAATTTCCCCTGTTTCCATTTTATTTCAATTAGTTTTGCAGTATAAATTTAATTTCTTCTCATGGAGGTATTGGAAAAAAGACACATCGAATTTGATAGAAAAGGTTTTGAAAATGACGAGCTTTTGACCATATACAAGGCCTTGCTCAAGCCAAGAATGATTGAAGAGAAGATGTTGATTCTTCTTCGCCAAGGTAAAATTTCTAAATGGTTCTCAGGTTGGGGACAAGAGGGAGTATCTGTAGGGTGTGCTTATGCCATGAACTCCGAGGAATATATTTTACCAATGCACCGAAATCTTGGAGTGTTCACAACACGAAATATCCCACTCGAAAGACTTTTTGCTCAGTTTCAGGGGAAAATGTCGGGGTTTACAAAAGGACGTGACAGATCTTTTCATTTCGGTACGCAAGAGTATAAGTTGGTTGGCATGATTTCTCATCTTGGACCACAGTTGGGTATTGCTGATGGGATCGCCCTTGCGAATAAACTGAAGAATCTTGAGTGTTCTACCATCGTTTTTACTGGCGATGGAGGTGCATCGGAAGGAGATTTTCATGAGTCATTGAATGTGGCCTCAGTATGGGATTTGCCCGTAATTTTTGCTGTCGAAAACAATTGCTGGGGGCTGTCCACTCCATCTGTAGAACAATTCCGTTGCAAGCAATTCATAGACAAGGGAATTGGATATGGAATGAAAGCCGTTCAGGTGAATGGCAACAATGTTTTAGACGTCATTCGAACGGTAAGACAAATAAATGATGAGATCCGAAAAGATCCGAAGCCATTCCTGCTTGAGCTGATGACTTTCAGGATGCGTGGACATGAGGAAGCCTCAGGGACCAAATATTATCCGGAAGGATTGCAAGAAGAATGGGCAAAGCAAGATCCTGTTGCCAATTATGAACTTTTTTTGAAAGAGGAAGGCATTCTTACTTTGGAGATAGAACAGTCTTACCGCGAGGAAATAAAAAACGAAATTCAAAAAGGCTTTGAAAAAGCTCAGGCAGAATCTGCTGTTGAACCCTCTCTGGAAACTGAGCTTGGGGATATTTATGCCCCATTTGAACAGAAGGTTGTCACTGCGGCAGGCAACAAAACAGAAAAAAGACTTATTGATGCCATTCAGGACGGCTTAAGTCAGTCCATGGAAAGGTATCCTGATTTGGTGATTATGGGTCAGGACATTGCTGAGTATGGTGGCGCATTTAAGGTGACCGAGGGATTTGTGGAGAAATTCGGGAAAGAAAGGGTGAGAAATACCCCAATTTGTGAATCGGCAATTGTTGGAGCGGGACTTGGACTTTCAATTGCAGGAATGAAGGCTGTCGTTGAGATGCAATTTGCTGATTTTGTGACGTGTGGATTTAACCAGATCGTGAATAATCTGGCAAAAATCCATTGGAGATGGGGACAGAATGCAGATGTTGTCGTTAGAATGCCAACAGGTGCAGGTACTGCCGCGGGTCCTTTCCATTCTCAGAGCAATGAGGCTTGGTTTGTGCATACACCGGGATTAAAAATTGTATATCCATCTACGCCCTATGATGCTAAAGGCCTAATCAATGCAGCAATCGAAGATCCAAATCCTGTGATGGTTTTTGAACATAAATATTTATATCGAAGCCTTAAGGAAGAAATTCCGGATGAATATTATACAGTTGAAATAGGAAAAGCAAGAAAAGTTACTGAAGGTTCCGATATTACAATTATTACGTATGGTTTAGGTGTTCATTGGGCAACTGAAGCCATGGAATCTTATCCCGATGCAACAGCTGAGATTATAGATCTTCGTACACTCTTGCCTTTAGATACGGAGGCAATTTATGCTGCAGTGCGTAAAACCGGCCGTGTACTCGTTCTGCATGAAGACTGTATGACAGGCGGTATTGGTGGAGAGATTGTTGCAATGATCAATGAATGCTGCTTCGAATCTTTGGATGCGCCTGTTAAACGTGTTGCATCGCTTGATACACCTGTCCCATTTGCTGTCCCGCTGGAAGAACAGTTTTTACCAAAAGCAAGGCTGCATAAAGCAATTGGAGAATTGCTCAAGTATTGAGCAACAAAAAAACCGATCTGGTTTGATCGGTTTTTTTGTTGGATAGTTTCATTTAGTCTTTTACCAGAGTATATCCTGGATACTTTTTGATGTCAAAAACAAATTTAGTGTCTTCAACAGGAGCATTGGAGGTGAATTTGGTAAGAGAATAAGTCATTACCGTTCCGTCTTTCGCTTTCATTACAGCCTTTTTCAATTCATTGGAGGCTTTAGAAATGTACAGTACAATCGTGTGGTAATCAACTTTTCCCGGATTTTTTGGATAGAGGTCAATTACATGAACTGCTTCGTTGTTCAACTTGTCCTCTTTGTCGTATTTGTTTTTGAACCCTGTTTCCCAAATGGTCATGAGTTTTTTCGGATTCATTGACTCGCCGTCATCTTCATTTGCGTCTGTCTCATACACGCTTTTGTCGTCCTTTACAATGGTCCAGGTTTTTATTCCGTTGGAAATGATGGTGTTGTCGCCATAGGAAGCATAGTATTTGTCTCCTTTTACCCATCCTTTTCCTGTTTCAGACTCATTGGTTCCGGAACCGGTGTTCTTGATGTTTGCGCTGAATTCGATGTAAAATGATTTTTGACTTTTCATTTTACTGGACAACTTATCCAGAATAGCCTGAGCTTTGGTGTCCTGCGCAATCGCGGGCAAGGATACAAGCAGAACGAAGGTTAATAGAATTCTCATTTTTCTTTAATTTCCCTGCAAATATCACAAATTGTGCCAATAAAAAATGAATTTATTGAAATTCAGAAAGAATTGAGTGAAGTGTTTCAGTATGAATGTTGTGATCACCAGAATATGTAATTACCTCAAAATTTAGGCATGAATAAAATGTAATTGCTTCATCGTAGGCATCACCACTAAAGTACGCGTCGTTTGTTCCGATTACAAAGAAGTTCCTTGTATCGCCGGGTTTAACAAATTTTTCTTTTGAGATGTCCGGAGGAAAAACACTCGACCACATTACCAAATGATCGGCATGCATTTCGGTAGAATTAAACCATCGTGCAGCTGTTGCTCCGCCTTGAGAAAAACCAAGAACTATGATCTTTTGATAGGATCCTCTAGAACAAATTTCCTTATTGAGCGCATTGAGCCACTGAATATTGTCGGAGATGTCGTCCTCGCGTTCCTCTTTTGTCATCCACGAAGCCCCCACGCGACCACTGGTTCCATTCAGGTAAAAACGGTGCATTCCCTCCGGCGCTACGATGTAGGCATTTTCCAGAGGAATGAACTTCCGGATGAAAAAGGGCGCTAATTGACCGTAACCGTGCAAAACATACAGTAAAACGGAGGCATTCTGATCGCCGTAGGTTTCGTATCGATATGTTTTCTTGAATTGGAACTTTTGTGCCATGTGCTGGTTTTTGAGATCAAATTTATAAATTTGAATGTGCGAAAAAGCTTGTCAAGTTTGCTTTTGCTGGTTGTAGTATTCCAGCTCGTGGGTGTTACCGCCTGGTTTGAGCTGTCCAGAAGAGAGATTCGAAAGGAAATTAAGAAGACCATTAAAAACGGACTTTCTACTCAAGAACTTCGCACATTTTCTTTCACTGAAGGTCAATTTAAAAATCTTAAGTGGATCAAATCGAATGAATTTCAGAGGAATGGGAGGCTCTACGATGTGGTGAAGACATCACGTACTTCTGAGGGCAAATGGATTCTTCAGTGTATTGATGACATTCAGGAAAGAACCTTGTTTGCTTCACTTGGACAAATGACAGCCAATGATTTGGGTTCTGAACAACACGAGACGCCTTTGTTTTATTGTGTGAAAATGTTGCAAACACCTGCAGTTCTTATTCAGCCTCCAGTGTTGTTTGATGAATTTTTTATTTCAAAGAAATCGGCTGATGACTACGAGTATGTTTTCAATTCTAGTGTAGTTTTTCTCGATTTCGAAACGCCTCCTCCAAATGAACTAAGTTAATAAAACACTCTTTGAGGGTATAATTAACCTTCTGGATAACAAATTATTAACTTATTTTTTCAAATGAAATCACTAATTGTAATGGTGCTTTGTCTGTGTGCATATTCATGGACAACGGCACAAAAGGTTATTCTAATACATCAAAATACTTGGCAACCTGTAGAAGGTGTCAATGTGTTTAAACAGTCAGACAATTATTTACTTGGAGTTTCTGATGCCCAGGGAGAGGTTGAGCTGAAAGGTATTCGATTGGATGAACAGCTTATTTTTAGACATCCACTGTATTCAGAGGTTTTAATCACGTTGGAACAGCTTCAAAAATTGGAAGGAAAACTTCTTTTGAAGGAAAATGTAAATTCCATTGATGAGATTGTAATCTCTGCCAGCAAATTCGAGGAGAAACGAAAAGACGTAGCGCAAAAGATACAGGTCGTCCGTTCTTCTGAGATTCAGGAAATCAATCAGACGTCGACTGCCGATGTAATCGCTTCAACGGGAAATGTTTTAGTTCAAAAAAGCCAGTTGGGAGGAGGTAGTCCTGTTATTCGTGGATTTGAAGCAAACCGTGTTTTATTGGTCATTGATGGAGTGCGTATGAACAATGCAATTTATCGTGGAGGGCATCTCCAAAATAGTATAACCCTTGACAATGCGATCATGGACAGGGTAGAGGTTGTATTTGGTCCGGGTTCTGTTGTCTACGGTTCAGACGCTTTAGGGGGAGTTATGTCCTTCACAACCAGGGATCCACTTCTTTCTTCAGATGGGAAACTTAAGGTAAAGGTAGGGCAGTACATGAGGTACATGTCAGCTGCTTCAGGATATTCTGCACACGCCGATATTTCATTGGGAAAGAAGCGTTTTGGCTCATTAACATCTTTAACCTATTCTGATTTTGGAGATCTGCGACAGGGGGCGAACAGAGAACCGTTTGTTGGAAATTTTGGTTCTCGACCATGGTATGTGGTGCATGAAAATGGCATCGATAAACTTGTGAAAAATACAGATACCAACCTGCAGGTAGGTTCCGGATATACTCAGACGGATTTTCTCCAGAAATTTCTTTTCAAGCAAAATGAGTTTGTCAAGCATACTGTAAACGTTCAATATTCTACTTCATCAGATGTTCCAAGATATGACCGTTTGACACAAGTTTCTGCGGGACTTCCAAAGTTTGCCGAATGGAATTACGGACCCCAGGAGCGTTTGTTGTCTTCCTATATGCTTTATCTGTCAAAGAAAAATGCACTTTATGACAATGCCCGACTTATCCTGGCATATCAGAAGATTGAGGAAAGTCGTAAAGACAGAAAATTCAATAATCCAGATAGGAATAACCGAATCGAAAATCTGGATATTTTTTCATTGAATCTTGATCTTGCGAAAAAAATGGGCAAAAATGAGTTGAGGTATGGATTGGAAGGTTGGTACAACAAAGTACAATCTACTGCGTTTACTGAAAATATATTTTCAGGCGATCAAAGTCCACTTGATACGCGGTATGCTTCCGGAGGAGCTGTAATGAATTCTCTCGCCGCCTATGTAACACACACACTTGAAATTTCAGATCGGTTAATTCTGAATGACGGACTTCGATTTTCAAGAATTGGATTGAATGCCAAATTTACGGACACTACGTTCTTCAAATTTCCGTTTAAAGAAGCCAAACAACAGAATGCTGCATTCACAGGTAATATAGGGGTGGTGTATATGCCCACCACTGCATTCAGGCTGACGGGTATGATATCTTCGGGATTTCGTGCGCCTAATGTGGATGACCTGAGTAAAGTATTTGAATCTGTTCCGGGTACCATTAACGTTCCGAATACGAGTCTCAAACCAGAGTATACCTACAATGGTGAACTAGGTATTGCGAATCGTTTTGGCGGTTGGTTGAATCTACAAGCCACAGGATACTACACGCTGTATAGAAACGCGTTGACAACGCAAAATTTCACATACAATGGTCAGGATTCTATTGTCTATGAGGGAGTTTTGAGCAGGGTGGTTGCAACAACAAATGCAAACAAGGCGTATCTGTATGGTCTCGAACTCGCATTGAATGGTGAAATAAACAAAGTGGTTTCCGTGTATGCAACGTACAATTACACCTATGCAAGGATCGTTACGGATTCCATTGCGATTCCTTTAGACCATATTCCACCCATTTTTGGGAAATTTGGTGTTCAACTAACTGATGGTAAATTCAGGTCTGATATGTTCGTCAATTACAACGGATGGAAGCGCATTGCAGACTACAATCCGTTTGGTGAAGATAATCAGGCGTATGCCTTGCCCGAAGGAATGCCTTCATGGTATACGGTCAACGCTAGAGTGACATACCAATTCAATAAATTGATTAGCCTGCAGGTGGCCTGCGAGAATATTCTGGACAAAAACTACCGCGTTTTTGCTTCGAACATCTCTGCTCCAGGAAGAAATTTTATCGCCACCTTGCGCTGGAATTTCTGAAAATAATTCTCGAGAAAGGGTGGCTTCGGTCACCCTTTACTTTTGGGTAAGGTATTTGCCTTCAGCGGGGTAATAAAAAAATCTGTAAAGCAATTCATCGCTCGGGAGAATTTCCGGGTTGAAATGGTATATATCTTCTACCTTCCCGGGATCCTTGAGTGTAGCTTTGTACACCAGAATATCCTTGCGCGGGGAAATGGTTCCTTTGTCAAATTTGAATGTATAGGCCTCCTTTTGTTCCTTGTTCAATCCTTCATACACCTTCCATTGAAACACGTGCTGTGGAGTATGGTCAACGATCGAATAAAAGTCCTTGTATGCGGCATTCAATATCCTGTATTCAACAATTGGGTCATAATATCGGTCGGATGAAATATGCTCAAAAGTAACTTTCAAAGCGGCATTTGGACTTGATGGGACAACAATTTCAGGGGAAATTTTATCCAACACCGCATCGTAGTAAAAGATATAATTGTAATTCCCCATAAAGCCGATTTCGGCTTGTTTCGCAGGATTTGTTGACTTGGAAGCCTCATTCATTGCATATTCCAGTCTGTTTACTGTAATTATGGCGTCTTCCAAAGCATCACCATCCATATCTTTCTTGTACACTTTGAGTTCATATTTTTCCGTAGGACTGATACCAAGCCTCGCTTCTGCATGCCTTTTTGCCAGACTTTTCAAATCTTGAGACGGTTCCTCTGTAATTTTATCCTGTTCCTTAACAGGAGTCTCTGCACATGAAAATAATATCAGGAGCAAACAACAATATATCCGGTAATTCATGTTGCAAAATTAAAAGGTTTCGCTCAATGGAATAACTAACTTTGATTTATGGATCTGAAACTGGAAGATGGCTGGAATAAGGTGTTGAATGAGGAGTTTGAAAAAGAGTATTTCATTCATTTAATTGATTTTGTGAAAAACGAATACACAACAAAACCGGGTTCAATTTTCCCTGAAGACAGATTTATTTTAAGAGCCTTAAATTCCTGTCCCTTTGAAAATGTGAGAGTCGTGATTTTAGGGCAGGATCCCTATCCGACTAAAGGCCATGCCCACGGCCTTTGTTTCTCTGTGGAAGAGGCTGTACGTCCTATCCCTAAGAGTTTGCAGAATATATTCAAAGAACTTTCGACTGATATTGGTACCCCTGAAGCAAAATCAGGAAGTTTGGTGCATTGGGCTGAGCAGGGTGTTTTGCTTTTGAACAGCGTTTTGACTGTTGAAGAAGGAAAGCCTGAAAGTCATGCCGGCAAGGGATGGGAAAGGTTTACAGACGCTGTTATTCAAAAGTTGAGTAGCCAAAAACAAGGTCTGGTATATATGTTATGGGGCATGAAGGCACAACAAAAAGCGCAATTCGTTAACCCGGAGTGCAATCTTGTGTTAAAGTCAGTTCATCCTTCCCCGCTTTCTGCGCATCGTGGTTTTTTTGGATGCCGACATTTTTCTCAAGCCAATGCATATTTATCTGACATGGGAGTGTCGCCTGTAAATTGGTGATTACCTGAGATAATTCTATCTTTGTATGGAATGAATTTAAAGAACGACCTTATTCTGCGAGCTGCTCGAGGAGAAAGCATTGAACGTTATCCGGTATGGTTGATGCGTCAGGCGGGACGAATTCTTCCGGAATACAGAGCTGTGAGAGCTCGTTTGTCAGGATTCAAAGAGCTGGTAGAAACTCCCGAACGTGCTGCTGAGGTAACGCTGCAACCGGTCGATCTGCTGGATGTGGATGCTGCCATTATCTTTTCTGATATTCTGGTTGTTCCGGAAGCAATGGGACTCGAGTATCAGATGATCGAGCAAAAGGGACCTTGGTTCGAACAGACTATCCGAACCCCTGACCAATTGAAATTTGCGGATGCGAAGATTGATGTGGAGGAACGTTTGGGGTATGTGCTGGAGGCTATTCGGATAACGAATAAGGAATTGAATGGCCGTGTTCCGCTCATAGGTTTTGCAGGTGCTCCGTGGACGATATTTTGCTATATGGTCGAAGGAAAAGGTTCGAAAACCTTCTCCGAATCACGAAAATTGTTGTACACGAATCCTGATTTGGCACACGAGTTGCTAAGCCGGATTACAGACGTAACAATCCGATACATGAAAGCTCAAGTGAATGCAGGTGCACATATGTTACAGTTATTTGATTCCTGGGCGGGAATCTTGGGGACTCAGCAATATGCAGAATTTGGATTGAGCTATATCTCGAAAATTGCAGATGCACTCACAGAAGTTCCATTGACAGTATTTTCAAAAGGAGCGATTACTTCTGTTGGTGAGATCGCGAAAATAAATTGCAATACGGTTGGATTGGATTGGAACATGGATGTTGTGGAAACGAGGAATTTGATAGGCGAAAGCAGAACGATTCAGGGAAATCTGGATCCGTGTGCATTGTATGCTTCGGAGAAGGAAGTTCAACGACAAACAGTGAATATGCTAAATTCATTCACAAGTAAAAGACATATTGTAAATTTGGGCCACGGTGTGTATCCGGATATCGACCCTGAAAAAGTAAAAACCTTTATTAAAACCGTTAAGAATTATGAAATACGCTATCAGTAAAAGTGTTTTGGGAGTTTTTTTAGTGCTTTCTTGTCCGTTTTTGAATGCTCAGGAGGGTGAGAATCTTGTCCCGAACGGAAGTTTTGAATCTACGGATGGTAAGGCAAAAAAAGCTGGTATGATCGAGAGCGCTACGGGATGGACGTCTCCGACAGGGGCACGTGCAGATTTGTATTTGCCAGGTAAATCACCTGAAATAAATACTCCTGAAAATTTATATGGGAAAGAACAGGCGCATGATGGAAGCAATTATGCAGGAATTGTAGCCTATTCCTACGGTAAAAAAATTCCACGAACCTACCTGACTGCCAAGCTCAATGCACCTTTAAAGAAGGGTATGAAATATTGCATTAAGTTTTATGTATCTCTTGCGGAAGCGTCGAAATATGCATCCAATAATATTGGAATAAATTTCTCAAAAAAACCTACCTCTACAGAAGAAAAAGTTCCTGTTCTAGTGGAGACATTTCATTTTTTAGGAATTGAAAATGACAAGAAGAAAATTAATCAAACGTACAATTGGTACCAGGTATGTGGAAATTTTGAAGCCGAAGGAGGAGAAAAATTTATCACCATAGGAAATTTTGCGGATGAGGATAAG
>JBEGVI010000188.1:0-13401 GCA_041178485.1 Bacteroidota bacterium
AAAAGGATCCCTCATTGTACTGAGCAGCGATGTTATTCCGGAAGCACTTGACCTGGTAAAACATTACAAGGATCTGGAGACGAAAGGAGAACTTAACCTCTAATAAAAAAGTCCCGACATCGGGACTTTTTACTTTTAATTCTTAAATAATTTCAGAGACATACCAATGGTTTCTTTTAACGTCGTACGATCTACAATGTAGTCCAAAAAGCCGTGTTCAAGGACGAACTCTGCGGTCTGAAATCCTTCAGGCAAATCCCGACCAATGGTTTCCTTTACTACGCGAGGACCGGCAAAGCCAATAAGAGATTCCGGTTCGGCAATATTTATATCCCCCAACATCGCGAAAGATGCTGTAACGCCACCGGTTGTCGGATCCGTCAGAAATGAAATATAGGGAAGCTTTGCCTCTGACAACTGTCCTAATTTTCCGGAAACCTTCGCCATCTGCATCAACGAAAATCCTGCTTCCATCATTCTGGCTCCACCAGATTTGGAAATGATCATAAAAGGTGCTTTAAGTTTGATCGCTTCATCAATTGCACGAGCAATTTTCTCACCCATTACCGAACCCATCGAACCGCCGATAAACGAGAAATCCATTGCCGCAACAACAAAATCCATCCCATCAAGCTTTCCTTTGGCAGTACGTATCGCATCAAACAAACCGGTGCTTTTCTGCGTCGCTTTCACGCGATCAGTGTACTTCTTGGTATCCTCAAATTTTAAAGGATCACCAGAGGTTAGTTTGACATCCAGCTCGGTATATTGTCCTTTGTCAAATAAAATTTTGAAATATTCCTCCGATCCAATGCGCTCATGATTAGAACACCGATCACACACATAATTATTTCTGGCCAGGTCATCTGCCGTAAAAAGCGTCTTACACTTCGAACACTTCGACCACAAACCTTCCGGAGTTTCCTTTTTCTCCTTAGTAGAAGTGGTTATGCCTTCTTTATTTCTTTTGAACCAACTCATGAATACTTCTAATTACAATGTTCCAATGTTATTCAAATCTTCAAATGCATGCTCAAGTCTTTTGTTGAACGTTAATTCACCCTCACGCATCCATTTTCGGGGATCATAGTACTTTTTGTTCGGTTTGTCATCTCCTTCCGGATTTCCAATCTGAGTTTTCAGATAGTCAATTTTTGAAGTCACATAATCCCTTACTCCTTCCGTAAATGCAAACTGCAGGTCGGTGTCAATGTTCATTTTGATCACCCCATAGCCTATGGCCTCTCTTATTTCTTCTAGAGTTGAACCCGAACCTCCGTGAAAAACAAAATCAACAGGATTGTGGCCTGTGCTGAATTTCTTCTGAACATATTCCTGAGAATTCTTGAGAATCACTGGAGTCAACTTGACATTTCCCGGTTTGTATACTCCATGTACATTTCCAAAAGCAGCAGCAATCGTAAATCTGTCAGAAACCTTTTTCAATTCCTCAAAGGCATAAGCGACTTCTTCGGGCTGAGTGTACAACTTGGAACTGTCTACACCTGTATTATCGACACCGTCTTCCTCTCCTCCAGTTATACCCAACTCTATTTCTAACGTCATACCCATCTTACTCATTCGCTCCAGGTATACTTTACACAGTTCGATGTTCTCATGAATAGGTTCCTCAGAGAAGTCAAGCATGTGTGAACTGTACAATGGCTTACCATGTGTTTTAAAAAATTCTTCCCCCGCATCAAGCAATCCATCGATCCATGGCAATAAGTTTTTAGCGCAATGATCCGTATGCAAAATCACTGTAGCACCATACACATCAGCGAGCGTATGAACATGTTTGGCTCCTGCTACACCGCCGGCAATTGCCGCCTTCTCATTTTCATTGGACAAACCTTTTCCGGCAAAGTAATGTGCACCACCATTCGAAAACTGGATGATCACAGGAGATTTTAAGCGAGCAGCTGTCTCCATAACCCCATTCACCGTACTCGTGCTTGTCACATTCACAGCAGGTAAAGCAAATCCCTTTTCTTTGGCATATCTGAAGATTTTTTGAACCTCATCGCCTGTTGCTACACCCGGTCGAATTGAATGACTCATAATTTCTTTAATTGATGTGCAAAATTATAAAAATTCACCCTGCAGAAAGTGATTTGACCGCATAATTGTTCATAAATAAAGGATGTGCAACCCTTTTGCAAAAAGTGATTTGTTAATTTTGTTACATACCAGAAGTTAGATTTGCTTCTGATGTTCGTATACAAACAACAACTTTCTTAATGGGGTATCTTGACGAACTGAATTCCAGTCAACTGGAGGCAGTGAAATGCATAGAGGGACCTACCATGGTCATTGCGGGTGCCGGTTCAGGCAAAACTCGTGTGCTTACCTACAGAATAGCCTACATGATGGAACAGGGCGTAGACCCTTTCAACATACTTGCCTTAACATTTACCAATAAGGCTGCACGGGAAATGACCGAGCGTATTGGCAATATCGTCGGTGACAGTGAAGCAAAGAACATTACCATGGGAACCTTTCACTCTGTATTTGCGAGAATTCTTCGCTACAATTCAGACAGACTGGGATACCCTTCAAACTTCACAATTTACGACACACAAGATTCCAAGAGCCTGCTGAAAGACATTATAAAGGAATTGAATCTTGACGATAAGATTTACAAGACTGGAATGGTTTTGGGCCGGATTTCCTCTGCCAAAAACAACCTCATTTCTCCTGAGGCATATGAGCAAAACAATGAAATAATAAACGAAGATATCCAATCGAAGCGTCCGGAATTAGCTCGAATATACAAAAGCTACACCGCGCGTTGTTTCAAAGCAGGTGCCATGGATTTCGATGATCTGCTTTACCAGACGAATGTACTTCTTCGTGACTTTCCGGAAGTCCTTCACTTTTATCAGCAAAAATTCAGGTACATCTTGGTAGATGAGTATCAGGATACCAACTTTGCGCAGTATCTTATCGTTAAGAAGCTGGCCTCAGTTTATGAAAATCTTTGTGTCGTGGGAGATGATGCACAGAGTATTTATTCATTCAGAGGTGCCAACATTCAAAACATCCTGAACTTCAAGCAGGATTATCCTGATTTTAAACTGTTCAAACTTGAACAAAACTATCGCAGTACAAAAAACATAGTCGAAGCTGCCAACAGTGTGATAGCAAAAAATCAGGACCAGATAAAAAAGCATGTATGGACAGAAAACGGAGACGGCAATAAAATCCATGTCGTTCGTACATTTTCAGACAACGAAGAAGGCAAATCGGTAAGTTCAAGAATTTTCGACATCCAACATGCAACGGGATGCAGTTTTAATGACTTTGCAATACTTTATCGTACCAACAAGCAATCCAGGTCATTTGAGGAAGCCATGAGGAAATTAAACATCCCGTACAAGATTTATGGTGGCATCTCATTTTACCAGCGCAAAGAGGTAAAAGATATGCTTGCGTACTTCAGGCTTACCACGAATCCCCACGACGAAGAGGCGCTCAAACGCGTGATCAATTATCCTGCTCGCGGAATAGGAAAAACAACTATTGAAAACATTATTACAGCCTCAACGAATTACCAGGTGAGCATGTGGAATGTCATATCCGACCCTCAGGCATACCCTGTGGCAATAAACTCAGGCATTCGCAACAAAATCAATGAATTTGTATCCATGATACAAAGTTTTGGTGCGCAACTGAACAAACTGAATGCCTACGATTTAGCACAGACCATATTCCGCTCCTCCGGAATACAAAACGATCTGAAAAAAGAAAAAGACAAAGGACCTGAAGAAGCAGAACGCTATTTGAACATGGAGGAATTGCTCGCAGGGATCAAAGAATTTACCATATCCCGTGATTCAGAAGCAGACAATTCACTTTCCGAATTTATGATCGATGTTGCTTTATTGACGGATGCGGACGAAGAAAAAAGTGAAGACCGAAACCACGTCACGGTAATGACAATTCATTCCAGCAAAGGATTGGAGTTTCCACATGTTTTTTTAGGCGGAATGGAAGAGAATCTTTTCCCCTCTCAACTTTCGCTTAATTCACGATCGGATCTTGAGGAGGAACGAAGGCTTTTTTATGTTGCGCTAACACGTGCAAAGGAAACATGTACTATTACGTACGCTACAACACGGTTTAAATGGGGTTCAATGGAAACCACCGAACCAAGTCGATTCATTGACGAAATAGACAGAGAATACCTGCATTTTGAAACTCCGCAGCGAAGTGGTGGCAGATCTTTATTTAACGGAAGTAGCAACCCCGAAAGAACGTTTACCGGCGGACTTAACCGAATGCCCGGTGCTTCGAATGGATTAAAATCTATTGAAAACAGCAATCCAAACATTAACCGCTCGGGAAACACCACTGAACTAAAAGTTGGTTACAATGTTGTCCATGATCGCTTCGGAAAAGGAAAAATCACAAAACTGGAGGGAACAGGTTCTGACAGAAAAGCAACTATATTCTTTCCGCATCACGGAGCCAAAGTCGTTCTGCTCCGCTTTGCCAATTTAACCGTAGTGGATACTGAATAAATTCTCAGAATGGAAAACCGATACCGAAGTGGAAACAGGGAGTAAATGGTTTTGGGAGGTATTTCTTATAATTCAGCAAGCCAAAAGTTGTTATTCCTTCTGTAAGGTACTCTGACCTGTCTTTGTTGAAAATCCAACGCTCACCAAGGGGCATCGCAGGATTCGTCAACGGCAAACCTACATCAAGTCGAAGAATAAAAAAATCAAGGTCAACGCGCACTCCTATTCCTGAAGACAATGCTATTTCCTTGTACCAATTCCGCGAAAACTGACTTCCCAAACGATTGACATCCTCATTGTACGTCCATGTATTCCCGGCATCCATAAAGACAGCACCTTTCAAAAGTGCAGAAATGTTGAATCGGTATTCCAACGAGGCTCCCAGGCGAATGTCACTAATCTGTGTTGCAGTACGGTTGGTATCGAGATAATACTTGTAGGATCCAGGAGCAAGCGCTCTTGCACGCCAGCCTCTGTTATCGTTCGCTCCACCAGCAAAGAAAGCATAATCATACGGCAAGGAAGTTTCCGTATTGCCGTAAGGTAAACCCAAACCAGCCTGAACCCTTCCATTGACACTCTTTTTCTTCGGTAAAGGGAGTGAACAAATCAACTCATTGTCCAATCTCGCAAACTGTGAGTATGGCACCCCGAACAATGCATGCTGGCCATTTGTCAAGGTATCCTGACTGTCTTGGAAGAGTGACAATATATTCCCTGCGAGGTCAAGGGACGAAATAAAATAAAAATTAAGCGGACCCTTTCGCTTGTCTTTATCTTTGTTATTGTATTCAAATACAAGCTTTACATCTTGCCAGATAAATTGATTGCTGTAGGCATTGCGAAGGAACAGATCGTTCAATTGATTCAACTTATTGTTAAAATCTTCTGATTTCTCAATATTCACGAAGCGCACTGATGACATACCGGGAAGACCGATCTGAAAAACCTGTGTTTTAGCAACGAGCCATTTCCACGTGTAATTCAATTGTAAATTGTGTCGTGTAAAATCTGTCCTTTTCTGGAAATTATAAGCTGCGGAAATAACCGTTCTGGGGCGTTGCCTTTTAGAAAACAATGTCGGTTTTGTTGGATATAAACCCGGAACTTCGAATTTAACCAACGGCCCTATTTCAAACGTATTGAAACTTCGACCTGCACTTTTTATCTTTTCGCCATCCAGAGTTTCATCGAATACAGGAGGCTGCGATTCAAATCCACCACCAATCGAAAAAGTAAATTTTTCTGCTCCTCCGAATAAATTGGAATTGACATAATTCACCGAAGAAGAAACGCCAAGAAATCCATTGGAATTTGTTGCCCGTGGCTCAAAACTAAAACTCTGGCGCTGCGCAGGAACAAGGTAATAGTGAACTTCCAGTAAATTAGAAGGTGGATTTTCAATGATTACAGGTTTGATCACCTGAAAAAGTCCCAATTGCACAAGCCGATTATAGGTACGGTCGAGATAATATTCCTTATAGTAGTTGTCTTGTTCAAGGTAATTCTGAAGTTCAATGATACTAGGATCGATCTTAAGTTCACCATTGTATGTAAACGTTGCAAAACGGATTGGATCCAACACCTTTACCTTGGGGTCTTTTTTGTCCTTTTTTAATATTTCCTTGTATACCAGCGTATCAATGGTACGCACAAACTGCTGATCGTAAAGAGAAAGACCCAGGCTGTCCAGAGTGGCCCTGAAATTCCCTTTAAACTCCGAAGTATCAGCAATATGAAAATATACTTTTTTGATTTTAAATGTCCGTTGTGCGGACGGAACCAAACTGTCCCAATACTTGGGACTTCTCACCATTCGATCAGAGAAGACAATCCCAAGTTTAACGGACATATCGCTGTAAGAAGTATCCGCTACATAACTAATGTGCGAACTGCTAAATCCATAATACGCATTGTCTCGAATAGCCTTTGCAAACAGAACTCTGTGCGAATTGAGAAGATCCTTGTCAAATGGTTTTCCATTCAAGTTTTCATCTGGATTTTTTTTAATGAATTGATCATACTCCATTTTGACCTTGGCACTTTGCTGCGAACAAACCGTGTATACTGAATCAATAACAAATCTTGGTCCCGTAGTGACAAGGTAGTCTACGGAAACTTTTCGATGTTTCAAATAATGAACTTCACCTTCTACCTTGCCCATGTAATACCCTTTGTTCTTCAGGAAGATGCTCAACTGATCCAGTGATTTCGTAAACAACAGGCTATCAAAAATGACAGGCTTTTCCCCGATTTTGTACTTAAACCATTCCCGAAAGAACAAACGCGGACTGGCTGTATCCTTCAATTCAATTATTTTTTCTGTATAAACCTTTTTGCCTTTGGATTTCGCCCGTTGTTTCCTCCGCTCGTTGACTTTCTTCTGATGAGCTATTTTTTTGTTGTTATGTTTGCGAAGCTGCAAATTCTCCTTATACCTCTTCTCTGCCACCGCTGCGGAATCAATACGGTTATACGCCCATAATTTCAATTTTATTCCTAAACTTTTATAGTTGGGCTGCTGGCGCACAACCTTCACATATTCTTCCTTCGACACTTCATCAGAAGTTACTTTAACATGATTTTTTTTAAGAAGATGGTTTCCGTCAGGAACATACTTTGTCTGTCGACAACCTGCAAGCATCAGATGCAGGATTATAAGAATATATGTATGTTTGGACTTCAGAATCATTTAACTCTGAACAAAAATAACATTTCAAGGCTTGTGGCTGGGTTGTCTGTAAACAAAATTAAATGGATACGATCGCTTCGTGAGAAAAAGATGCGCGACGAACTGGGCTTATTTGTAGTGGAAGGCGAAAAAATTGTTCGTGAGGCAATAGACACCCATTCATCCTTAATTGATTCAGTCTTTGCTTTGGAGGGTGAACTGGAAGAATTCCAACAAATACAGCGTATCAGCTATTCAGAACTTGAGCGCATTTCGAATCTTAATACACCTAACAAAGCTCTCGCTGTTCTGAGAAAGCCTCAAAACACAGCCTATGAAGATGGACTGCGTTTGGTTCTTGACACCATTCAGGATCCAGGGAACTTAGGGACGATTCTTCGTCTCGCGGATTGGTTTGACATAAAGGAAGTAATCTGCTCAAAGGAAACTGCAGATTGCTTCGGACCAAAAGCAGTTCAATCCGCCATGGGATCAGTCCTCCGGGTATCAGTTCGTTACACGGATCTTGAAGAATGGTTTGAACTCAATACTTTACCTGTCTATGGTGCTGTTCTGGGAGGAGCAAATATCTACAGCCAACCATTGGAAGAAAATGCTGTCCTTATCATTGGCAATGAGGGCAAAGGAATCTCCACACAACTTAGTAAACACCTCACACATTCGTTGACCATTCCGAAGTTTGGTCATGCTGAATCTCTGAATGCCTCCGTTGCAACAGGAATCATTCTATCTGAATTCAAAAGGAGAGTATTCCTCTAGGATCCTTTCGATTGATTCAGATAAACCCGCGCTCTCAAGATTGCATTTTGACGGATGTCTTCCCAGAAAAAATTCACATCTCCGATGTGGTAGTTCTTCATAGTAAAGGCAAGGTATCGGTAGGGAAATCTTGGAGGGCGAACCCAGATATACCCGTTGGCCAAATGTACAGAAACAGCTTTGGTATATAATTTATCGTTTCTGAAAAGAAATCCTTTGTGCAATTTACGGGAAGAGAATGCACTTGTGTCCCAGGTTACCGGATTGATAACCGCCTTACCCAAATGCCATTTAACAGAACGCTTTTCAGGCTTTTTCTTGTGTGTATTCCAAGTCACAAAGCCGCCAATTTGCTCCGGAGAAGTCATCAGTTTGACCGTTCCAAATTCATTTTTATCAAATCCGATACCCGGAATGTACGCTGCGATCAACTGACTTTGAAGTGGCTTGCCATCAAAGAATTCTTTCAGCAAGAGCGAAACATGTGTTGATCCCTGACTGTGGCTTGCCAAAATAATTCCCCGTCCTTTGTTGTAATGCTCCAGATAATACATGAATGCAGAACGCACATCTCTATATGCAAAAAGCAATGAATCGGTTCCCCCTTCGTTTAAATTGCGATACGAACGAATATGAGCTTGGCGGTAATATGGAACATAGAGCTGCCCGGCAGAGGCCCACGCTGAAGCCTGGTATTTGACTGCATTGTCCAAAACCCGCTTCTGAAATACCGTATCGTCCAACTCTTTTATCCACCTCGGATCATTGTCATCCAAAAATAAAGTAGGATAGACATAAAACACGTCGATAGAATCAGAACAAGTACATACTTTCACTTTTTCCAGTCCTTCTGTAGTTTTTCCGGGAAGAACCGCCCAATTTTGACTCAAACTGTAATCTACCCCCTCTTGTGAAAGGAGAATGAATGGAACGAAAAAAGAAATCAGAACAATTCTCATTTTGTATGCGTTTCAAAAATAGCATTCACACATTTCATTCCGTCAATTGCTGCTGAAATTATTCCTCCTGCATATCCTGCACCCTCTCCGCACGGATATAAACCGGAAAGTTCAACGTGTTCACATGTCACTGGATCTCTTGGAATACTTATAGGAGAAGAAGTTCTGGACTCAGGGGCGTGCAACACTGCATCATTGGTAAGGTACCCATTCATCTTTTTTCCAAAATCTATAAATGCTTTTCGCAAGCGGTCAGCAATCATCGGAGGCAACACCTTATTCAGATCAACACTGACAATACCGGGCTGGTAAGAAGATCTCGGGAAATCTTCAGAGACTTTGCCCTGAACAAAATCCAACATCCGTTGAGCGGGAACTTTCTGCGCTCCACCAGCGACTTCGAAACATCTTTTCTCAACTTCTGACTGAAAATTCAAACAAACAAACGGATCGTGCTCATGGCCTTCGAAATCCTCTGGATAAACGGCAACTACAATACCTGAATTGGAATATGGATTGTTTCGCTTTGACGGAGACCAGCCATTGGTTACCACCTCTCCGGGAGCTGTTGCGCATGGAGCTATTATGCCCCCTGGACACATACAAAAAGAATATACTCCTCTGCCATCTACCTGAGTTACCAACGAATAGGATGCCGGTGGAAGAAATTCATCGTTCAATTTCCCGTGGTACTGTATGCGATCAATCAGACTTTGTGCATGTTCTATTCGAACGCCCAAAGCAAAAGGCTTGGCTTCAATTTTAATCTTTTTTCTATGGAGCAACTCAAAAATGTCTCTTGCGGAATGTCCCGTGGCGAGAATGAGCTTATCAACGTATTTGAGTTGGTCGTTTATCTTTATTGCAGTTACCCTGCCTGCCTTAAAATCAATATCGGTCAATTTGGATTCAAAATGCACTTCTCCACCACATGAAATGATTTTATTACGCATTTCAACAATTATCTGCGGCAGTTTATTCGTTCCTATGTGCGGATGCGCATCGACGAGGATCGCATCACTTGCTCCAAAATGAACAAACATCGCCAATGCACGATCTACATCTCCCCTTTTCTTTGAGCGCGTATATAATTTCCCATCGGAATAGGTTCCGGCACCTCCTTCTCCAAAACAATAGTTGGAATCAGGATTCACAACACCCTCTCTGTTCAACTCCGCAAGGTCTCTTCGCCGCGTTCGCACATCCTTGCCCCTGTCATAGATTACCGGGCGTAACCCAAGTTCTAGGCACCTCAAACCTGCAAACAATCCCGCAGGTCCGGCGCCAATAATTGCGACCTCCGGGGAATTGGTGACATCCTTAAACTCAAAGACTCCCTGGTCAGGAAATTCTTCTTTCGAAGTATAAACATCAAACGTAGCATTGTACAAAATCACCGGTTTTCGTGCGTCGATGCTTCTTTTTCTCCAGACAAAATGAAACGAATTTTCATCGAGGCCTAATTTTTCAGCAATACACTTTCGCAGGTAGACTTCATCGTGTATTTTCTCAGGTTCAACCCGTAACTGTATCGTTTGCATTACCCTTCAAAAATGAACGACAACCACCAGGAATTATTGAAGAGCTTATCCACTGGTTTAGCAATAAAGGTTCCTTCCGGGATAAACGTGTTGATGAAACTTCTGGAGTATTTCAATTCGATTCCAAACTTGAAATAAGGTGCAAAAAACTCTACTCCTCCACCCACTTGCCCGAAAAAATCGTTCTTTTTGATTTTGATGAATGGATCTATGTAGTTCTGAGATGCATCTTGCTGAGACTGAAGGTCGATCGTGTATTGGCCACCCGCCAGAACATATGCCGCAAAATTATTTAGCCTTAACGTGCGGAATTGAAACATCAAAGGCACATCGATGTTCGTAGAATTTACACGCTCTTCATTGTAAAAATCTTTTTCCTCCGGATCGGTGCTCTCAAAAGTGTATTGCAGGATTCTCTCCTGAAAGGACAATGTGGGCAACAGCCTCAGTCTGACCGTAGGTGTACCCAATTTCAGCGTAGAAACAATACCCACCTGACCACCGGGGGAAGATTTTGCCACGAGTGATTTCAATCCGTAAGCTTGATAAGCGTCTAATTTTGGAAAAGTTGTAAAAGAAGAGGAATTTATTCCAAGCATGAATCCAAAATGAATCAGTCTCTCATCGAATCTTCGGTAATTTTGAGGCTTCTCCGCCTGGCTGTACACGGGACCTAGAAGTAGTGAAAACAGAACAAAAATCAGAATTCGTCTCATATTTACGAAAACGTTTCGACCTGTCCTATATTGTCCTGATAACATGCTATTTTATGCCCGTGTAAATTGTTGCAATCCCTCCTGCCAGCAATTTTGATTGCACCTTTCTGTATCCGATTTTTTCCAGGATCAGTTCAAACTCCCTGCCTTCCGGAAAAGCGGCGACTGACTCGGGCAGATATGCATACGCCTTCTCGTCTTTCGAAATTCTTTTTCCAAAAAAAGGAATGATGTATTTGGAATGGAATGCATAGTATTGTTTGACCGGAAACCGTTTCGGTTTAGAAAATTCGAGAATAACGAGTTTACCGTCTTTTCGCACCACACGCAACATTTCAGCAAGGCCTTTCTCAAGATTTTCATAATTCCGAACCCCAAAACCAACCGTTAAGGCGTCAAAATAATTGTCTTCAAAGGGAAGCGCCTCCGAATCCCCATTTCTCATGGAAACAATACTGTCATAGCCATACTTGTGCATTTTTTTGCGGCCAACTTCAAGCATGCCGTCAGAAATATCCATCCCTACAATTTCCTGTGGTTTTAATTTCAACAATGCAATAGCGAAATCGCCGGTACCCGTGGCCAGGTCGAGAATTTTCTGAGGCTTGATTTCCCGGAGTAATTTAACTGCTTTTTTTCGCCAGATTTTATCAATACCCAAGGATAAAAAATGGTTCAGAAAATCATAACGCAGCGAAATTTTGTCAAACATTTCAGCGACCTCTTCCTTTTTGGTTCGGTCATCATTTCCGTATGGTTTAACCACTTTCTTTTTTTCCGTCATTTCACTTTCATTAAGCGACGTGCTTCACTCATAAATTGCTCCTTATCTATCGGAATGACTCCACTGGATTCGCAAACAAGTCCACCGGCTATATTCGCCATTTCCGCAATCTCAGGCACGCGAACACCACATGCGAGACACAACGTTGCCACCGCAATTACGGTATCACCTGCCCCACTTACATCGGCTATTGTTCGGGGATGTGCCTCTGCATAGTGACGATTTTCGCCTTCGCGAATGTAAACACCATGTTCGGACAAGGTAACAAAGGATATCTTATTCTCCAGCCTTGTTTCCAGTTCGGTTACAGCTGCTTCAAAAGCATGTTTGTCTGTTGGATGAAAGTGAAAAGGTAGATTCAATCCTTCCCGGAGTTCTTTAAGGTTCGGTTTGAACAATGTCACTCCTTTGTACTCAAAAAAATGCTCTTTTTTAGGGTCTACGGCTGTAGGAATGTTTCTATTCGAGGCGAGTGCGATGATGGAGGAAATTACATTAGGCGTAAGCACACCCTTATTGTAGTCCTCAAAAATGACGGCATCAATACTACCATTCATCAATTCCTCAGCCTTAGCAATGAGCTGGTGCTCTTCTTCCTTCGAAATTAAATCCACCTGCTCAGAATCGATTCGCAACAACTGCTGGTTATTCCCAATGACGCGTGTCTTCACTGTTGTGCTTCGGTCTGAACTGGAAACCAAACCTTCAGACGATATTCCTGCCTGTTCTGAAAGCTCATGAAAACGTTTTGCCTGTTTATCCGTTCCAATAACGGAGCAAATAACCGGTTTAGCACCGAGCGCCACCAAGTTAAGGGCAACATTTGCAGCTCCCCCCAATCTATCTTCCTCCTTATCAAGGCTGACAATAGGCACAGGTGCTTCCGGACTGACACGATTCACCCGTCCTCTTAAGTATGAATCAATCATGACATCTCCGACAACGAGAATCCGTTTGGTCGCAAATTCATGAAAGAGATTGTTTAAATAACTCATTTAGCTCAATTTAGCCAATGCTGAAGCAACACGCCTCATGGCCTCGGTCAACGTTTCCTCCGATGCAGCATAGGAAATTCGGATACAATTCGGATCTCCAAAGGCATCTCCCGAAACCAGTGCGACTAAAGCATCAGACAACAAATACAGACAAAGGTCATTGGCATCTTTGATAATGGTCCCATTCGCCGATTTACCGAAGAAAGTTGAGACATCCGGAAAAACATAAAACGCTCCAACGGGAACATTTGCGCGCACACAAGGCATGGCATTCAGCGCGTCAAGAACTAATTTCCGTCGACGGTCAAAAGCTGCAATCATATCCTTCAACACAGCCGGATCGGCATCCATAGCAGCAATCGTTGCCTTCTGCGTGATGGAACATGTCCCGGATGTAAACTGCCCCTGTACTTTGTTGCACGCATCAGCAAT
>JBEGVI010000189.1:0-19519 GCA_041178485.1 Bacteroidota bacterium
AATTGAAACCCAATGTCAAACAGAGTGAAGGGATTCCAGAGGCACAATACAAACCCGGTCAGGAAAAGTGCATTGAGAGGAGAATATGTGCGTTCAGAAAGTTGCGACAGCACTAGGATAGAGAACATTATTACCGCGCGCAGAACCGAAGGCGAAAGTCCTGTCAGAATTGCATAGATCCACATGACCCCTACCACTGCCAATACGGCTGTTTTTCTTGAGATAAAACGATTGAAAAGTCCCAGAAAATAAATCAAAAGTTGCATGATGATTCCAACGTGCAGCCCTGAAACAGCCAGCACATGCATTGCACCGGTATTTGTGAAACTGGTTTTGACTTCAGTGTCAAGCAATGTTTTATCCCCAAGGATCAGCGCCAGAGCAATGGATAATTCTTCTCCGCTCAGATTGTTTTTAAGAATTGAAACAAGGCCCTCTCGCAAGGAATCCAGTTTTTGTATGATCCAGGCAGGGGAGTGGTGCTGAAGAAAAATGAATTGTTCTTTTTGAACAAAACACATTTTCTCAATTCCTTTGGTCCTCCAGAAGTATTCAGCATCGAATTCACCGGGATTGCGGGCGTTAGTGATCGGTTCTACCGCGGCAGCAACTAGCAGCACATCTCCTTCCTTGAAAACCACATCAGGAGCCTGAACAAAAATGAGCAGCGGTTCGTCTACGGGAGTGACGCGTGAAGCGCTTTTCAGTTTCTTTATTTGTCCGGTAAGTTTGACCCAAGCGGATTTCCCATTTCCTACACCGTTTATTTCAACAATGGATAAATCTGTTTCATGGTAGATGCGATCCCATTTCTCAGAATGAAAGTTCCCATTTCGCTCGGCCATCAATACGCATCCCGCTCCGAAAAAACCGGTCATAAATACGGGCAATAGCAGTCGTCGGTCTTTCTTAAGGATGAAATAAATGCATAGTGTAATGCATAGAGGAACAGTGCTCCATAAGAGAGAAGACCAGGGAGATTTTAAATTTACCCCACTGATGATACCAATTGAAAAGACTATAAAAATGGCGATGAAAGGATTCTTGAAGAATCTTAATTTAACAGGAGTGGTCAGCCAGTTCATCGTAACAAATGAACAAAAAAAATTATCAGAGACGTATCCGTAAAAGTAAAAAAGGAAGACTATGGTCTTCCTTTTCAGTAGCTGTAAGCGAAAATCACAGAGTCCTGCCCGGGTAAACCTTTAAGGCTTCTTCCAAGCATTTAACTGCATTTTTGAGTGATGCTTTGTTGAGCACGTAGGCGATTCGTGCTTCGTCCTTGCCTGCTCCTTTTGTTGAATAAAATCCATTTGCAGGAGCCATCATTACGGTTTGTCCTTCAAATGAGAAATCTTCAAGCAGCCACTGACAAAATTTTTCAGCGTCATCCACCGGGAATTTAGCTACACAGTAGAAGGCTCCACTTGGTTTAGGACAAAAAACACCTGGAATCGCATTCAACCCATCGACCATGATGTTGCGACGCTCCACGTACTCAGCAACGACGTCATCGAAATAAGATTGTGGTGTTTGCAGCGCGGCCTCTGCAGCAATTTGATCAACCGTTGGCGGGGAAAGCCTTGCCTGGCCGAATTTCAATGCAGCAGCCATCACTTCCTTGTTCTTTGTGATCAAAGCTCCGATGCGTGCTCCGCACATAGAATACCTTTTTGAAACGGAGTCTATCATGATTACGTTGTCTTCGATGCCCTCAAGAT
The DNA here is from genome assembly GCA_041178485.1 of Bacteroidota bacterium. GTDB lineage: Bacteria > Bacteroidota > Bacteroidia > Flavobacteriales_D > Crocinitomicaceae > M0103. Next base: position 1,722 of record JBEGVI010000189.1, read on the forward strand.
TCATCACAGAAAAAGGAACTGCACCGTCATAACAAAATTCGCGATACACTTCATCGGCAAACAAAAAGAGATCATTCTTCTTAACCAAATCGCGCAATTGTTCCAACTCCTCTCTTGAGTACAGGTAACCTGTCGGATTCCCGGGATTGCAGATTACGATGGCTTTTGTTTTTGAAGTGATTCTTTTCTCGATCTCTTCGATCGGCGGCAATGCAAACCCATTCTCAATGCGTGCAGTGACAGGAACAACATGTACACCAGCGGTTACGGCAAACCCATTGTAATTTGCATAAAAAGGCTCTGGAATGATTACTTCGTCTCCCGGATTGCATGTGGTCATAAATCCAAAGATCAAGGCTTCCGAACCACCTGTAGTGATCAGGATATCTTCAGAATTGACATTGATGCCGGTTTTCTGATAGTATGCGGCGAGTCCGTTCCGGTAGCTTTCAAATCCCGCGGAATGGCTGTATTCGATGACTTTTCGGTCCATGTTCTTGATTGCATCTAATGCCACCTGCGGTGTCTCGATATCGGGTTGACCAATGTTTAGGTGATATACGATTTTCCCTTCTTTCTTCGCCTTTTCAGAGAAAGGGACAAGTTTTCTGATCGGTGATGCCGGCATTTCAACGGCTTTCTGTGCTATCTTTGGCATGTGACTTCTTTTTTGATGGACAAAGGTAATTCAAATGTTTCATGTCCAAAGTTCAAGCGTTTAAAAAACATCTTGCGCTTTCCCGTAGTATTGTCTCTGGTTCTTATTTCCTGTGATGGCGGCTCTTCGAAAGAACGTTCTGAAATTTCTTCGACGCAAAAAAAGGACACGCTTGACAGGCAGAAAGACAGCGTGATAGGCTTAAGGGATACACTCTTAAAAATGGGTTACTGCGATGTTTCGGTCCTCGATTCTTCTATTTGGTATGATTTGAAATACACCGGATCGGATAATTTCATGAAAATGAAGCTTTACAACGTGTTGGACAGGCCTTTTCTTCAGTGTGATATTGCCAGAAGACTTGTTCGTTGCAGCGAATATTTAAGGTCATTAGACACGTCATTGCATTTGTTCATTTATGATGCAGTGAGGCCACTGGATGTTCAATGTAAGATGTGGTATGCTATGGACAGTCTGCCTCCGAAGGAACGGGTAAAGTTCGTTTCGAATCCCGCACATAAAAGTTTACATAATTATGGTGCCGCTATTGACATTACGATTTGCAAGTCTGATCGATCTGTTCTGGATATGGGTGCAGGTTTTGATGATATTCGTAAAATCGCTTATCCATCCCTTGAAAAGCACTTCCTTGAAACAAAGGAACTTACTCAGGAACAATGGAGAAATCGCCTCCTGCTACGTCAGGTGATGCGCGCAGGTAATTTTTCAGTCTTGCCATCGGAATGGTGGCACTTTAACGCGTGTTCAAGATGGGAGGCAAAAAGCAAATACCTTCCTCTTGAAAAAGAACAGCCTATTCAATAACTACGTGTTGTTTTGAGATTACGCCAGTTTCTTTGTCATGAATGAGTAGGCCGTAAACCCCTGCGCTAATATCCCCAACCTTCAGTTCGGTATTTTTATGCATTGTTCCGGAAAAGACTACTCTTCCTTGAATATCCACTAACAACCAGTCAGCGTGGTGATTAGAGGGTAAGGATATGTTTAGTATATCATTTGCAGGATTAGGAAAGAGTAATGGTTGATTTTGACTGCTCATTTCATCCATACCAGCAAGGAAATTTGCATCATAGTTCGTGGTTCCGTCTGCATTGATAACCCAGTTATTTGGATCGATCGTCATAGAAGAGACAAAGCCAAAGAAAGGAATTACAATGTTTTCAGAATTGCTGTTAATCTCAAAGCGAACAGTTGTGTCTGCCAATCCAGCACGGGTGAACTTAATTTCAAGTGGGTTGGTAAACAAAGGAGTGACAGTTGGCTTGCTTGCACTTTGATTGATCTGAAGATGAAGTGTTTCTCCAACGCAATTCCATTTTGTGGAATAGGTTGGATATCCTTCCCCAAAATACCATTCATTGAAGAAATTTGTCAGATCCGTACCGCTCTCTGTTTCCATGGTTTGTTTCACATCAAGACCAACAGCGACACTGTCCGCAAATTGATTTTGAAAATTTTTCAGTGCAGTAAAGAAAAGTGCGTCATTGTTTACCAGATAACGCATTGTGTGAATAATGGCCGAGCCTTTGTCATAGGTGAGTCTGCCGCTAAACAGCCTGTTCTCATTCAAACTGTCGAGTACCCAGACGCTTCCTCCTGTTTGGGTCATTACATTGTCATGTACATCGAGCATGTGCTGAAAAGATTGAGTGGGGTAGAGGTTTTCCAGCATCAGGTGTTCGCTGTACGAAGCAAAGCCTTCATTTACCCAGATATCAGCCCATGAAGCACATGTAACATGGTCCCCAAACCATTGATGTCCGAGCTCATGAGCGGTTAGATTTTTCTCAAAGAACCCTTGCGATGTCATGGTTTGATGTTCCATGCCTCCGGAGATCGGCGCCATGCAATGCCCGTATTTTTCATCTGCAAAAGGATATGGGCCGAAAAGATCAGAAAACAGTTCAAGGAAGTCGACGGTTTCATCGATTTCAGTTTGAAAATTGGGAAGAGTAGCCGGGTTGTTGTAGATGTAATTTTGAATAAGAATTGGAGCTGTTGCTCCGGCAGGGTTTGCATACACGTTGTACTCAATATACTCGGCCACGGCAACGGATATCAGGTAATAATCGATCGCATGCCGGTGCTTCCATTCGTAGCGCGAGGTTCCGTCGCCCATGTCTGTGACATTTTCCAGGATTCCATTCGAACCTGCTTTACATGTCGAAGGAACAGTGATCCACACACTGCAGCTGTCCGCTTTGTCAGTAAGAGACTGTTTACAAGGCCACCATTCATAGGCTGAAAACGGTTGCGACAAGGACCATGTGACCTGATTGCCCCAGGATGGTGAACTCGCATTGGTCATTCCGGAACCACCCAAAGGATTCGTCGCTGCCGTTGGAGGCGTACCACTGTAGTCCACGGAAATGATGAATGTTTGACCAGCAGTCGCATTTACAGGTACTTTTATGGCAGAGAGATTTCTGCTGTACGTTACTGCAATCCCATTGACACGAATTTCGCTGATGGTAAAAGATTGAAACAATTCGAACAATGCCGAATCAAGCAGTTGAGTGGCAGTTGCATGGATTTCGACCGTTCCGGCTACAGCAGTCGAGAGGTTGTTCATGGCGACATCCAAATGGTAAAAATGTACATCGTATCTGTCTGTTTCCTGGATTTGTGAAACAGTGAGTGTATTGCTCTTCAGAAGCGCACTTTTGAAATTGTCGCGCTTGGAACAATAAGGGTGTGATTCATTTTGTCCATATCCAAGGATGGATGCTGAAAGCATTAACAAGACAATAGAAAGAGAGTTCAAAAAAGTTTTCATTGGATGAAATTAAGTGATTTTATCGGATTTGATCTTCGTTCAAGAATCGGATAAAGTGGAATCCTCTGGGTGCATATCCTTCATTGTAGAAGAATTTGTGTGCTTTGAAATTGTAGGTGTACGAGTCCAGAGACATCATATTGCAATTGAATTCGATTGCTTTTTGAAAAAGATATTCAAACAGTGCTTTTCCAACTCCTTTGGAACGCGCTTTGTCACTTACGACCAGGTTATCGATTTCCAGGTAACGTCCACACCACAATTTTGTCCCGATCCAAAATCCGGCAATTCCGATACATTTTCCATTGTCAAATGCAGCAAGCTGTCCGTAATGGTTGTTCAGAAGCATCTCATCCAGATCTTTGGAGTAGGATTCCCTGGTCAAGGATGGATAGAGTTCTTGCATGACATCTAGGTGGTCAAGCATTTCTTGTTTGGTTTGCAATTCTTTTAGCTCGATCATTTGTGCTTTAAAACCAGTTCGGTGTAAAAAAGTTCGTAGATTCTTCGGTACTCATCATTCCAGGAATAACTTTCTCGAAACCCATGGGCTTCTACAGGAAAAACTGCCAGATCCCAATTTGTTTTGTGTAATTCGATGAAACGCTGACTCAAACGCACAACATCCTGAAATTGTACGTTGTCATCTACCATTCCGTGCAGCATCACTAATTTACCCTGAAGATTATCAGCGAAATAAATGGGTGAACTTTTCCTGTACGCCTCCGGATCCGTATCTGGATAATTTAAAATGTTGCTGGTGTATTCATGATTGTAGTGCGCCCAGTCGGTAACCGATCTCAATGCCGCTCCACATGGGAATTCTCCAGGAGTAGAAAGCATAGCCATGAGGGTGATGAAACCGCCATAAGAACCGCCGTAAATTCCTATTCGATTCGAATCGATCCCGAGACTAACGAGATAGTCTTTTCCATCCAGATGGTCCTGAAGGTCGCGCCCTCCCATGTGACGGTAGATGGCGGTGCGGTAATCCCGGCCATATCCTTCACTCGCTCTGTAATCTATATCCAGCACCGTAAATCCATTGTCGACCAGAAGATTGTGGAACATAAATTCACGGTAATAGTTACTCCAGTAATTGTGAGCATTTTGCAGATAGCCGGCACCATGAACAAAGATTACAGCTGCTGTATTCTTTTGAGCGATTTGAGGTTGATACAAACGAGCGTAGACATCCTTTCCATCGCTGCCCTTGAAGGTGATTACTTCTGGTTTTCTCCACTGATAGGCATTGAATTGCTTTGTTGTAGAGTACGTAATTCTGGTTTTTGTGGCATTTGCTGTATTCACAGCGGTGTACAATTCCCAAGGGGTGTTCTTGTCTGAAAATCGAATAGCTAGTGTCTTTTCATCAGGAGATAGCGATACATCATGATAACCTTCATTACTCATTACAGGAAAAATCTTTCGGCTGGCAATTTCCATTTTTAGAAAATCTCTGTTGCCTAGATGGGATCGATTGGCATTTACATAAAAGTACTTTCCATCCTTGGAAAGCGATACGTTATAAATCTCCCAGCTTCCCTCGGTGAATGCAGTAGTGCGTTGTATGGTTTTGATTAAGGGAGAGGTTTGGTACAGATAAATGTGTGAGTAGCCTGTTTTTTCTGATTGAAAATAAACAGTTTGATTGTCATTCAACCATCCCAGTGTACCTTCTTCAGTATTCCACCCGGAGATTCCGGGTCCACCAATCCAGGCTTCATCATGCTGACGTTCAATCTCAGTGAAATTACCTGTTATAAGATCTATCAGAATAATCCACCTGTCTTTATTGTCGTAGGATCGGATGTCGCACACTGCTTGATCGGAAGATTTGTTGAATTTTAGGGAGTGCATCACTACCTTTCGGTCATTGGAATAGGGGAGGGTATCGTTCAAATATTCCGGTTTCTTTCGAATATCTGTAAGTTTAGACAGGTCGACAAAATATACGGTATCCTTTTCCATGTTCAGGATTCCCAGACGATGTGTTGGTTCCTCTTCTCCTACTTTAGCTCTCGCATTTGAACTGTACGTATATCCTTTCGAAGAAATGTGATGCTCGACTTTCGTTTCGGCGCTATTTGGGTAATCAGACAGGCGAAAAGACACAAAGCGACCATTCGGACTTACCTGAATTTGCTCAATCTGATCTTTTCCGATGTAAAAAGGAGTAACATCCCTGAATAATTTGATTTCTTTGGATTTTCTCCATGCCGTTCGTTCGTTTTGATCCCGGATGAATTCAAATAATTCCGTTTGCTGTTTCATCAAATAGGTTGAATCTGACTTTTTTTCAGAACCTTCTCCTGAGCGAAAATCAGTCAATTGGAGAATGTTTCCGAGTCCTCTATTGTATGCAAATATGTTCGATCCGGATTGAAAGTAAACGGTTTTCGGATCATTGGACCGTTGAATTGAATGCAAGTCCGAAGTGGTAGAATAAATTCGTGTAAATTGATTCGAGTTTTTGTCGTAACGCGTGAGGCTTCCTCCTATGATTTGGTATTGATCTGAATAAGATGATTGCGTTTGGTCATATTCCAGAATGGTTTTCGGATCGGATAAAATGGGTTTACTTCCTTTAAGAGCAGGTTCAAATTCATAGGTCGAGTTGCCAGGCTCGTTTTTGGGATTCCAATCGAAATAGATTTTCTTGCCGTCGATACTCCAGCGTATGTTTTCGGGCTGATGCCCGATGAATTCATTGCCTTTCATGATTTCCTCCAGTACGAGTGAGGAACTGTTAGGAACACTTTGTGCGGCACTAAAACCGGCAATTAAGAAGAAACAGCACTGGCTAAAAAAACGATTCAATGGCATGCCGTAAATGTACAAAAGGCACGTCGTTTTGGGAGCGCAGACAAAGAATTATTTGTTGATTGTTGCTGAATAGCTTGATTTCATTATCTTTGCACCCCAATTATTTATAAACCGGGGTTTCGCACCCCACATTGTAAACTTAAATTATGGCAACTCGAATCAGATTGCAAAGACACGGAAAGAAAGGAAAAGCTTTCTTTCATTTAGTAGCTGCGGACAGCAGAGCAAAAAGAGATGGTAAGTTCATCGAAAAACTCGGAACGTACAATCCGAATACCAATCCGGCGACTATAGACATCAACTTTGACCGTACTCTTCATTGGGTACAGGTTGGTGCGGAAATGTCTGATACCGCCAGGGCAATTTTATCCTACAAAGGAATCCTGTACAAAAACCACTTGCTGAAAGGGGTCGCGAAAGGGGCCTTTACGTTAGAGCAGGCAGAAGCAAAATATGCTTCGTGGGCCGCTGAAAAAGATTCCAAGATCACCGGCAAGAAGGACGGTCTTGCGAAATCAGCTGCTGCAGACAAGGCTGCACGTTTGAAAGCCGAAGAAGAAGCTAAGGCAGCTAAAGCAGCAGCAATCGAGGCGAAAAATACTGTTATAGAGGAAGTCCCTGTAGAAGAGGCAGAGGTTGAAACTCCGGTTGCTGAAGCATCTGAAGAAGTAGTAGCCGAAACAACGGCGGAAGAAACTGCTGTAGAGGAAACTGCTACGGAAGAACCGACTGTTGAGGCACCAGCTGCAGAGGAAGCATCTTCCGAAGAGCCGGCTGCAGAGGAATCAGCATCAGAAGAGGCTTCTACTGAAGAATAATTGAATTGCTTGAATGAATAAAGCAGATTGCTTTCATTTAGGATATGTTGCGAAACTTCACGGATTTAAAGGTGAAGTTTCGTTGTTTTTGGACGTTACCAATCCGGAAGATTACAAGTCACTCGACGCCGTTTTTATTGAGATCAACAATCAACTAACTCCCTTTTTTATTGAGTCCTTTAAACTAAAGAATAAAGGATTTGCCGCAGTAAAGCTGGAGGGAGTCAAAAGTGAAGAGGAGGCAAAAAAGCTTCTTCGCAAACATTTATTTCTTCCTGCACAGGTTTTACCCAAGCTTTCGGGAACACAGTTTTATGACCATGAGGTCGTCGGCTTTACCGTAGTAGATGAAAAGTTTGGCGAGATTGGAAAACTTGAGACCATCATCGATCTTCAGGCAAATCCCCTCATTCAGATCTTCAAAGGTGAAAAGGAAATACTCATTCCTTTAATGGACGGCCTCGTCACTTCACTTGATCGCAAAAAAGGAGTAATGACCATTAAGGCTCCGGAAGGTCTCATCGAACTCTACCTTGGGTAGACATGAGCACGTTTAATTTCCGCCAATTTTCGGTTGCTCAGGCCAAAAGTGCCATGAAAGTAGGAACAGATGCTGTATTATTGGGATGTATGATCGAAATCCATAAGGAACGTCGCTGCCTTGAAATGGGTTCGGGAACCGGTGTTATTTCACTTATGCTAGCCCAACGATTTGATCGGATCACCATAGATGCAATCGAAATTGATCGCGATGCATTTGAGGAAAGCAGTTTCAATTTTTCCAACAGTCCCTGGACGGAGCGTCTGCAATCCCGAAAAGACGATTTCTTTTTTTTGAATCCACTCGAAAAGTATGATTTGATCTTCTCAAATCCCCCCTTTTATGTGAATACACTTCAACCCGATGACGAACGACTGGCAATTTCCAAGCATGCTCTTTTCTCATTTCAGGATTTTCTGAAAAAAGCCAACGTACTGCTAAACGACAGCGGTGTTTTGTGGTTGATTGTCACTGTTGAATTGGCTGATGTACTTGTCAAATCTTCGTATGATTCAGGGTTTTATCCGAGATGTTTGATACGGATTTATGGAAGACCCGGAAAACATTCGCGGACGATTTTGTGTTTATCCAAAGTAAAATGTGAGATGCATACAAAAGATTTTGTTGTTCGAACAGATGAAGGAGCGTACAGTGAAGAATATATTTTGTTAACCCGTGATTTTCACGACCGTGAGATCAAATGATCTCTAAACTTCTTTGCTGATTCTGTTTTTTTTAAAATATTCTTCACTTTTTGGGCTGATAGAAAAAATGAAAGGATAAATTTGTGATTGATTTGATGTGACTTTGTCACGAATAGAATACTTATGAACTCAAGCGGAATAGACTACTTACCCATTGTACTCCAAATTGGAGTGATCGGTGGATTTGTTGCATTTGTATTGTTTATCACACATTACCTCGGTCCACGGTTGAAGTCCAAAAAGAAGGACGCCAACTGGGAGTGCGGTGTGGAGTCAAAAGGTGATGCCCGGTTTCCGGTGTCCGTACGCTACTTCATGACAGCTATCCTTTTTGTGTTGTTCGATGTAGAGGTAATCTTTTTCTATCCGTATGCTGTTAATTTTAAGACATTGCAACTGGAAGGATTGCTGGCAGTAATACTTTTCGTAGCGTTCTTTCTGATTGGTTTTTTCTACGTGCTTAAAAAAGGAGCTTTAGAATGGGAAAAATAGAAAATCTTCAGGTAATCAACGGGGAAGGGTATCAACTTTCCACGTTAGACAAAGTCGTGGCTGCGGCCCGAAAAAATTCGGTGTGGCCTTTGCCTTTTGCTACTTCGTGTTGTGGCATTGAATACATGGCAACCATGGGGAGCAATTACGATCTCGCTCGTTTCGGAATGGAAAGAATGTCCTTTTCGCCCCGTCAGGCTGATTTACTTATCGTGGCAGGTACGATCTCGAAAAAATTGGCGCCGATACTCAAACAGGTATATGAACAAATGGCTGAGCCGAAATGGGTGTTGTCTGTTGGAGCCTGTGCCTCTTCCGGAGGAATCTTTGATACCTACAGTGTTCTTCAGGGAATTGACAGAGTTATTCCAGTGGATGTATACGTTCCTGGTTGTCCGCCAAGACCTGAGCAGATCATTGACGGAATCATGAAGATCCATGAAATGGTACAGCATGAACCACTTCGACGACGCTATTCAGACGAATATAAGGCGATTTTGAACAAATACGACATTGAAGGAAATGAAGAGTAAACTGGAGAATAATGCAGTGCTCGAGCTGCTGAAAGCAAAGTTTGGAGAGCGCATTAAGTCGTCTGAAGAACCATTCGGCCTGCTGACAATAGAGGTGACGTCGGAATCTGTTCATGACGTTATTTCATGGTTAAAAACAGAACCGTCCCTGGCAATCTCATTTTTGACCAATTTGGGTGCAGTGCACTATCCGAATGATAAAGGAAGAGAGATAGCAATGGTCTATCATTTGCACAGTTTGACCAATAATTTCAGAATCCGGTTAAAAGCATATGTGTCCATTGAAAATCCAGAGATAGGCACCATCACAGATATTCATGCAGGAGCGAACTGGATGGAACGTGAGACCTACGATTTTTATGGAGTCATCTTTACAGGTCATCCAAACCTTACACGCATTCTCAATGAGGATTCCATGGATTACTTTCCAATGCGGAAAGAGTATCACCTTGAAGATGCAACCAGAGAAGACAAAGATGACCGTTTCTTCGGGCGTTAATTGATTTTTTATGAGTCAGATAGATCAACATACAGGCAAAGAGTCAGCGGGAATTGTATCAAACGATACGATCGACGGAGAGATCGCAACCCTTAACCTCGGACCTACACACCCAGCGACGCACGGAATTTTTCAAAATATTCTTCAGGTAGACGGTGAAAAGATCCTTTCTTCTGAGCAAACGGTCGGATACATCCATCGAGCATTCGAAAAATTAGCTGAAAGACGTCCCTACAATCAAGTGACTCCTATTACGGACCGCTTGAACTACTGTTCTTCACCGATCAACAACATGGGATGGGAAATGACGGTTGAAAAGCTTATAGGGGCTGAAATTCCCAAGCGTGTCGACTACATGCGTGTAATCATTATGGAGTTGGCTCGTATTGCGGATCACCTGGTGTGTAATTCTGTAATTGGAGTTGATACAGGTGCCTTGACAGGATTTACGTATGTATTTCAGGAACGCGAAAAAATCTATGAACTGTACGAAGAGGTTTGCGGTTCCCGTTTGACTACCAATATCGGTAGAATCGGTGGTTTTGAGCGTGATTTCTCTCCTGAATTCTACAAAAAACTGGATAATTTCCTGAAGACTTTTCCGAAGGTATTTAACGAATTTGACAGCCTCTTAAGCAGAAACAGAATTTTCATGGACCGTACCATCGGTGCGGGACCTATTTCAGCTGAAAGGGCACTGGAATATTCTTTCACTGGTCCGAATTTGCGTGCGGCAGGAGTCGATTACGACGTTCGGGTGATGAATCCGTATTCTTCGTACGAAGATTTTGATTTTATAATTCCTGTGGGTACTCAAGGAGATACGTACGATCGTTTTCAGGTGCGTCAGGAAGAGATACGTCAGAGTTTACGCATCATCGAGCAAGCCCTGAAGAACATGCCTGAAGGCAGTTACAAGGCGGATGTTCCGGATTTCTATCTTCCTCCAAAAGAGGATGTATACAACAACATGGAGGCGTTGATCTATCACTTTAAGATTGTTATGGGGGAAACACCGGTTCCTGTCGGGGAGGTTTACCATTGTGTAGAAGGAGGAAATGGAGAATTAGGTTTCTACCTGATCAGTGATGGTGGTCGAACGCCGTATCGTCTTCAGTTCAGACGCCCATGTTTTATTTATTATCAGGCCTATCCGGAAATGATTACAGGTTCTAATATCAGTGATGCTGTCCTGACAATGAGTAGTATGAATGTAATAGCAGGAGAATTAGACGCATAAGTTATGGGAAGTGCACATGTAGATCTGTCGAAGAGACATTCTGAAAAACCGACATTCAGTCCGGAGAAACTGGCGCAAGTAAAGGCGTTGATGGATTCGTATCCTGAAGGAAAGCATAAGAGTGCATTGATTCGAATTCTTCACATTGCTGAAGAAGAATTTGGAGGTTGGTTGAGTATCGAGACCATGGATTATGTGGCTGAGGTGATGAATCTTCAGCCCATCGAGGTGTATGAGGTTGCGACCTTCTACACAATGTTCAACCTTGAACCTACCGGAAAATATGTGTTTGAAGTATGCCGAACAGGTCCATGCATGTTGGTGGGAAGCGACCAGATCATCGATTACATCGGTGAGAAACTGAACATTAAGGTGGGTGAAACTTCCTCTGATGGAATGTTTACATTGAAGACGGCAGAATGTCTCGGAGCTTGCGGCTACGGACCGATGCTTCAGTGTGGTAAGAAATTTCATGAATTTTTGACAAAAGAACGTGTCGATGAGATCATTGCATCTTATCGAGAAGGTAAAGTCCCTAATTAATTGAAAAGATGGGAAGAAGAATACTTTTAGAGAACGACCATGTTCCCGGCATTGAAACCTTTGATGTCTACAGGAAACATGGTGGGTATCGATCTGTTGAGAAAGCACTCAAGAAGATGTCTCCTGAACAGGTGGTAGAAGAAGTGCAGAAATCAGGGTTAAGAGGTCGGGGTGGTGCAGGTTTCCCTACGGGAATGAAATGGTCCTTCCTTGCTAAGCCGGAGGGTGTTCCGAGATATTTGCTTTGTAATGCGGATGAATCTGAGCCGGGAACCTTTAAGGACCGTTACCTTATGGAGAAAATCCCGCATTTGTTGATCGAAGGAATGATCGTTTCAAGTTATGCCCTGGGAGCAAATCAATCGTACATCTACATTCGTGGAGAGTACATGTGGATCCTAGATATTCTAGAAAAGGCCATTGCTGAAGCTAAAGCTGCAGGATTTCTTGGAAAAAACATTTTGGGTTCAGGCTACGATCTTGAGCTGTGGGTTGCACCGGGAGGAGGAGCTTACATCTGTGGAGAAGAAACTGCCTTAATCGAATCCTTGGAAGGCAAGCGCGGGAATCCTCGTATGAAGCCACCATTTCCGGCCGTGAAAGGGTTGTGGGGATGTCCAACTGTGGTCAATAATGTTGAAAGTATCGCTGCAGTGGTTCCAATTGTGAACGATGGTGGCGAGGAGTATGCGAAGATCGGTATCGGAAAAAGTACAGGTACCAAGTTGATTTCTGCAAGTGGAAATCTGGTTAGACCCGGAGTATATGAGATTGAAATGGGTATTACCGTTGAAGAATTCATTTACGGCGATGACTATTGTCGCGGAATTGCCTACAATAAGAAATTGAAAGCTTGTGTGCCGGGTGGATCTTCAGTTCCAATTCTTCCTGCTCATTTGGTCACAAAAACAGCTACGGGTGAAGACCGACTGATGTCGTACGAAAGTTTGGCTGAAGGGAGCTTCGCCTCAGGATCAATGCTCGGTTCGGGTGGATTCATTGTTTTTGATGAGGATCAATGTATTGTCAGAAACACCTGGAATTTTGCCCGTTTTTACGCGCATGAATCGTGTGGACAATGTTCGCCTTGCCGCGAAGGAACTGGATGGATGGAAAAGGTATTGTATCGCCTCGAGCATGGTACAGGCAATTTGCATGACATCGATTTATTGGCAGAGATCAATAAAAAGATCGAAGGAAATACAATTTGTCCATTGGGTGATGCTGCGGCATGGCCTGTGGCAGCAGCAATTCGGCACTTCCGCGAGGAGTTTGAATGGCATGTAACCAATAGAGATGAGGCTCAAAGAAAGAACTACGGATTGTTAAAAGAGTCCGTAGCATAACAACGAATTAAAAATTCAGAACCATGGTAAAAGTTACCATTGATGATGTTCAAATAGAAGTAGAAGAAGGAACCACGATCCTGAATGCTGCTCGAAGTGTTGGCGGAGAAGTTGTCCCGCCGGCGATGTGTTATTACAGCAAATTGCCCGGAACGGGTGGAAAATGCCGCACGTGTTTGGTGGAGGTAGCTCAAGGGTCAGAGAAAGATCCTCGTCCGATGCCAAAGCTGGTAGCATCCTGTTCTACAGCCGTCATGGACGGAATGGTAGTGAAAAACAAGACCAGCGAACGAGTGCAGCAAAATCGTGGTGGGGTTGTGGAATTCCTGTTGATCAATCACCCGTTGGACTGTCCTATTTGTGATCAGGCCGGTGAATGTCATTTGCAGGATCTTGGGTTTGAACATGGCGGTGTCAAAACTCGCTATGAGGAAGACCGAAGAACGTTTGATCCTATTGACATCGGCAACAAGATCAAATTACACATGAACCGTTGCATTCTGTGTTACCGTTGTGTACATGTGGCTAATCAATTGACAGATAAGCGTGTACACGGAGTGTTGCACAGAGGAGAACATGCGGAAATCAGCACCTATATTGAAAATGCAATCGAAAATGATTTCTCCGGAAACATGATTGATGTCTGTCCGGTTGGGGCATTGACCGATAAAACGTTCCGTTTCAAGAGTCGTGTCTGGTTCCTCAAACCAATGGAGGCCTCCTGTGAGTGTTCAAAATGTTCCGGGAAGGCTGTTGTTTGGATGTTTGGTAACGAGATCTATCGCGTGACTGCCAGAAAAGATGCGTACGGGGAAGTAGAAGATCAGGATGGTAAAGCCGGTTGGATCTGCAATGATTGCCGATTTGAAAAGAAGGACGCTTCCAAATGGAATATTTTGGGGCCCCGCAAGATTGACAGACATTCTGTCATTTCTCAAGGGCATTACCTGAGTCCAAGATCCGGTTCCCAAAAAAAGATCAGTTAAATGGAGACAAGTGAGATCATAGAAAAAATGGCCCTGATTGTAACGCTCTTCGCTGTTACGTTGGGTATAGCTGCGTATGCAACCTTTTTTGAGCGTAAGGTAGCTGCCTGGTTCCAAGACAGAGTCGGTCCGGACAGAGCAGGTCCGTTTGGTATCTTACAACCGCTCGCAGATGGAGGAAAGTTATTTTTTAAAGAAGATTTCATTCCGGATCAGGCAGAAAAATGGTTGTTTATCCTGGGACCGGGAATTGCCATGTTTACGGCACTCATGACGGGTTCCGTAATTCCCTGGAGTTCTGATCTTTCCATGTTTGGTCAACAGATTGCTCTGCAGGTAGCAGATGTAAACATAGGTATCCTGTTCATCATGGGCTTCTTGTCTATTGGAGTGTATGGCATCATGATCGGTGGCTGGGCATCGAATAACAAATATTCATTGTTTGGTGCAATTCGCGCCAGTTCTCAGATGATCTCATACGAGCTTGCTATGGGAATTTGTGTAATTACCGTAGTCATGTTGTCCGGCAGTCTGAGTTTAAGAGACATTGTAAATGCGCAACACGGCATGAACTGGAACGTTTTTTATCAACCTGTAGGATTTGTGGTGTTCTTCATTTGTGCATTAGCAGAAACAAACAGAGCACCTTTTGATCTTCCGGAATGTGAAAGTGAGTTGATCGGTGGATACCACACGGAATATGGGTCAATGAAAATGGGCTTCTACCTTTTCGCCGAGTATGTCAGCTTGTTTACTTCATCTGCAGTGATTTCGGTTCTTTTCTTTGGAGGTTATAACTTCCCGGGAATGGATAACTTCTCAGGAAATACACTGGCCATCCTTGGTCTCGTGGCAATGTTTGGAAAGACATTTTTCTTCGTGTTTGTATTTATGTGGATTCGTTGGACGCTTCCTCGATTCCGTTTTGATCAGTTGATGCACTTGGGATGGAAAAGTTTAATTCCGATTTCATTGTTCAACTTATTGATCACAGGATTGGTCGTGGCTTTCAAAGAAGGCTGGTTTAATTAACTTAATAGTTATGCAAAGCTTAACTGACAGAAAAAAGGTTGTATCGGATAAAAAGATGACGTTCATGGAACGCATTTATCTTCCTGCCATTTTGGGAGGAATGTGGATTACTTTTAAGCACCTTTTCAGAAAAAACAATACAGTAAAATATCCGGAAGAAACACGTCCGATAGCCCCGGTATACAGAGGACAGCATGTGTTAAAACGCGACGAACAAGGAAGAGAGAATTGTACTGCCTGCGGACTTTGCGCAGTGGCTTGTCCGGCTGAGGCAATTACGATGGTGGCTGCCGAACGTGAAAAAGGTGAGGAGCATTTGTATCGTGAGGAGAAATATGCTGAAACCTACGAAATCAATATGTTGCGCTGTATTTTCTGTGGCTTGTGTGAAGAAGCTTGTCCGAAAGAAGCGATCTTCTTGACGGATAGAATTGTTCCGTCGAATTTTGAAAGAAATGAGTTTGTGTACGGCAAAGACAGACTCGTAGAGGATATGAATGACCGTATCGACATTACCAAACGTCAACATACGGGTAAAAGAACAGAAAAATGAGTTTACAACTAATCACTGCGCTGCTTGGGGGGGTGACCGTCGGTTCAGCTTTGATGGTAGTGTTGAGTAAGCATCCTGTGCGAAGTGTGCTTTACCTGGTCCTTACCTTCTTTTTAATTTCTTCGAACTACATTCTGATGAATGCTCAGTTCATAGCAGTCGTAAACATAATCGTTTATGCGGGCGCAATCATGGTACTGTTCCTCTTTGTGTTGATGCTCCTTAATCTGAAAAAAGAAAATGAACCAAAGACGTCACTTACGATCAAATTGGTCAGTGTTATTTCCGGAGGAATTTTATTTACAGTATTTATTGCAGCCTTAAAAGATGGAGCCGTGATTGCTTCTTCAGGACTACTTGAGAACAACAATCAGGGATTGGTTGAAAATCTCGGACAGTTGCTTTTTACCAAATACGTGTTGCCTTTTGAAGTGTCTTCGGTACTCTTTATCGCATCCATGGTGGGTGCAGTAATGCTGGCAAAACGAGAAAAACAAACAATTGACTGATATGACATTGGCAAGTATTTTCCAGATGGGTGTTTCTATCGAGTTCTACATGGTGCTCTCTACGCTATTGTTTTGTATAGGCGCTGTTGGCGTTATGGTTCGCAGAAATGCAATAATCCTTCTTATGTGTATTGAGTTGATGCTCAATTCAGTGAATCTCCTTTTGGTAGCTTTCTCCACCTATTTTGGAAAGGCTGATGGTCAGATTTTTGTTTTCTTTATTATGGTTGTCGCGGCTGCTGAGGCTACTGTCGGTTTGTCAATACTGGTCATGGCCTACAGAAATCTCAGAACCACAGATGTCGGTTTGTTCAACAAATTAAACGGATAAGATGGCAGTAGATAAATTGATACTAACAATTCTAGCGCTTCCGCTTATCGGCGCCCTGATCAACGGGACCATGGGCAAAAGTCTTCCTAAAATGGTTGTAGGTTCGCTTGCGACCGGGGTGATGTTCGTTGCCTTTGCTCTGGCGGTTCTTGTGTTCAACACGAACCATGAAGTAACCTTCATTCATTTATTTAAAGTTATTCATCTTGAAGATCTGGAATTGAATGCACGATTACAGGTAGACGGACTTTCTATCCTGATGCTTCTGATCGTTACCGGGGTGGGATCTTTGATCCATCTTTTTTCCATGGGATACATGAAAGAGGATGAAGGATACTATAAGTTTTTCACCTACCTGAATTTGTTCATTTTTGCCATGTTGATCCTCATTCTGGGAAGCAACTATTTCATGTTGTTCTTCGGATGGGAAGGTGTTGGGATCTGTTCTTATTTATTGATTGGATTCCATTACAGCGATGCCGAAAAAGGCATGCTTAACGGAATTGCCGCGCGAAAGGCCTTTATTATGAACCGTATCGGTGACCTTGGATTGCTGATTGCGTTGTTTCTGATGTTGATGCAATTTGGAACCCTAGAGTACAATGAAGTGGGCAACGCGATACTTTCTGGAGATCTTCCTTCTGGCTGGATGCTTTTCGGAATTACCTTGTGTCTTTTCATTGGTGCAACAGGTAAATCTGCACAAATTCCTCTTTTCACGTGGTTGCCCGATGCCATGGCAGGACCGACACCGGTTTCAGCCTTAATCCACGCAGCAACGATGGTAACTGCTGGTATTTTCCTTGTGGTGCGTTCCAACTTTTTGTTCGAACATGCACCTCAAACACAAGAAATTATTCTTTACATCGGTTTAGCCACATCATTGATGGCTGCTTTTATGGCAATGCGTCAGAATGATATCAAGAAGGTTTTGGCCTATTCGACGGTTTCCCAGCTCGGTTTCATTTTCGTGTCGTTGGGAATGGGAGGGTACGTAGCAGCAATGTTTCACGTAACGACACACGCCTTTTTCAAAGCGTTGTTGTTTCTTGGTTCTGGAAGTGTAATACATGCCATGCATCACGAACAGGATATCCGTAAAATGGGTGGATTGAAGAAGTATATTCCAATCACACATATAACCTTTCTTATCGGGACGTGTGCAATTGCCGGTTTGCCATTGCTTTCGGGATTCTTTTCGAAAGACGAGATTCTGGCTCATGCCTTACATCACAACGTTGTGATCTATGTGATCATGGCAATCAGTGCACTTCTGACCGCTATTTACATGTTCAGACTCTATTTTGTGGTCTTTCACGGTGAATTCAGAGGCGATGAACACACAAAACATCACCTGCACGAATCGCCATTGAACATGACCATTCCATTG